>CAIKNO010000134.1 GCA_903828805.1 uncultured Sandaracinus sp.
CCCTGCCCGTGGTCGATCGCCGGCTCCGAGGACGCTTCGCCGAAGTCGTCGAAGCCCTCGTTCTCTCCGGCAATTTCCTGCCCTGCGCCCGCCGTGGCCGGGGCTGGGGCCGCACTGCTCGACGCCCCCGAGCCGCCGCAGCCCCCGAGACCCAGGACGAGGGCCCCATTGACCAAAGCTGCCCAAGTCCGCGACTGGCTCGATGCGATCACGACCACCTCCTCCTCGCGTGTACACCGTCCGTCACCGCGATGTCGAGTCACCTCGCGCGCGCCGAGCGGGGATGAGCACGTCCGCTCATCGCGGGATGGGCTCGGTGAATTCGAACGGGGTCACCAGGGCACCGTCACCGCTGCCGCCATCGGCCACCAGCGCCCCGCGCACGGTGAACGTGTCTCCGCGGACGGTGGCGAGCAGGCTGAGCGGCACGTGCACCTCGAAGACGAACACGCGCTCCGCGTCCGCGTCGAGCTGCTGCGGTCCTTCGATCTGGAGCGTGGCGACCTCGAGTCCGTCGAACGACAGGGTTCCCCGCACGTGTCGGATCGTGACGGCGTCCTCGTTCTCGTGGGTGACCAAGACGCGGATCTCGAACGTCGCACGGGTCGCCTCCCGGGACAGCAACCGCGCCTCGGGATTCGAGACTTCGAGAGCCCTCAGCGAGGAACTCGCAACCACCCCGCCGACCGTCGAGTCCCCGTCTCGCGGCGCCGCACCGCAGCCCGACGCGAGTGCCGCGACGCACACCATCCCGCGAACCCAATCCGTGTTGCCCGTGGACCGCATGGGACCTCCAGCGCGGAGACTACCGCGGCGACGGTGTCGAATCTTCTTCCCCGCGGTCGGACGAAGTCCCTCCGCTTCGTGAACGGCGCCACCGCCCCGGCGCCGAGCGCGTCCTTCAAGGCCGCGGACTGGTGAGATCGGCGGTCGGAACCGGAGGCAGTCGAAGGTCTTCGCCGCGTGGATAGACCCACATGACCGTGTTCCACCCGACCGATCCGCGGCGCACGTCGAGGCGCTGGGAGGGATCGGAGGCCCCTTCGGGGTTCATGAGGCGGTGATCCGCCACGAACCCATCGATCAGGTAGTCCGTGAGTTCCCCTGCGTACAGGACTCCGTCGCGTGGCTTGTGGTCCCCGTGGCCGAGAACGCCCATGCGAAGATGGTACGACAAGTACCCGCCGGCCCCCCTCGGCTCGGCGGTGTCCGAGAGCACGTCCTCGTCGGAAGAATAGAGGCCGATCCGACCCGGCCGATGGCCGAAATCATCGGCAAATCCGCCGGAATGGCAGGAGTCGAGCGCAAGCACGACCGTCCCGGCACGCACCGCGTCGAGCGCGCCCACGACCTCGTCGTCGGTGAGCGGGCCGTCGATCATCTGGATCGTCTCGTCGAGACCATCGAGCTCGGTCGTGCCGCCCGGGGCGGGCTGCGCGTTGCCGTGCCCCGACCAGAAGACCATCACGACGTCTTCCGGCTGCGCACGCGCGGCAAGCTGGCCGAGGGCCCCGAGGAACGCGCCGCGCGTGGACTGGGCGTCGGTGAGCACGATCTGCTCATCGCTTCTCTGCAGCCGGGCGGCTCGCATGGCGTCGCCGAGCAAGCGCGCATCGTCGGCGCAGCCGTACAGACGCCCTTGCGATTCGTACGCGGTGATGCCCGCGTAGAGGCCGAGGATGCGTCCGCGCCCTTCTGGCCCCGCGAACGGTCCCTGGGGTGCCGTCTGGCCGGCGGGAACGAGGACGGGCGGCCGCACCTGCGAGGAGATCCGGAACGCCCCCGCGCCAGCTGGCGCGAAGGACGTCACCGCGACTTGGTAAACGCCGGACTCCGGCACCGCGAGCACGAGCGTGCTGTCGAGCGCCCGTTCGGTGCCGTCCACTCCGAGATCGTTCGCGTCGTCGTTCGTCCACCGCTGCCCTCCGGGGCCAAGGACCGTGACGAACGTGTCGAAGGCGGCCGACGTGACCCGAAGCCGGACGACCGCGCCGCCCGGCGCTTCGAACGTGGAGAGCGCCGCCCCCGGAAGCGCGGCGTCCTGCACCGGCCCGAGCGTGCCGGCGAACGGCTGCCCCAGCGTCATTCGAGGACCCATCCCGCCCACGTCACGCGCGGTGACTTCCAGCCGGAACGGCCCCGTCTGGCCGACCGGCGCCGTGGTCACGACCAGCCGATGACGGCCCGCCGTGGCGGGGACGACCTCGAGAAGCGCGTCGAGGGAATGCGGCAGGACGTCGTCGTTCTCGACCCGCAGCCCGTCCGGCCCCTCGAGCCGGAGCATCGGGTCGATCGCCCCCGATGGGACACGGAAGCGAACCCGCCGCCCCGCCTCGAGCGCGACTTCGAACACGCGAAGATGTCGCCCCTCCGCGTCCGTCGGATCTCCTGGAGACAGCGCGTCCTCGAGCACTCCGAATCCGATCTGCCGAGGCGCGATGACGACCGCCGAGGTGGACGCTCCGCCGTTCCGAAGAGGGTTGCGGGCCGGGAGCGAGGCCACCGCCCCCGGCATGCACCCGCCGAGCGCCAGCGCCCATCCCACGCCTGCGGCGCCCCACACCATCCCTCGCATCGTCAACCTCCGTCTCCCACCCCCGCGTCCGCCGGGGTGCCTCCGTCGAGCCCGACGCAGAGATCGGGCAGCTCGGGCCCCGGAGCGACGCCTGCAACCCGTACGCGCGTCCCGGTGAAGCCCACCCCGAGGCTCAACGCATTGCACTCGACGCCTGGCCCGCCGGTGCCCGGGGTCGAACGGACGTCCGCGATCCGATCCAGCTGTCCGGCGAGCAGTTCGTAGTCGCGCTCGCCTTCACACACGCCGATGTTGCGTGCGGTGGCGAGCAGGTCGTTGATGGCCCATCGTCCGGACACGCGCACCTCCTCGAGCGAGAGGCCGTCCGCCGAGAGCCGCCCGGTCGCGACCGCACCGGTGATCCGGACGAGCACGCCATTGGTTTCGGCCGCGAAGACGATGTCCACGCGATCGGGGAGGCGCGCGACGAACACGCCGTCCGCGATGTACGCGTTGTCATCCCGGATGAGCGGGCTCTCGAGCGAGCCTCGAAGGAACGCGTCGTCGCGCACCCAGAACCAGTCCCGCCCGTCCCACGCGGGACGCGCCGTCCCGGGGTTGGCCGGCACAGGGGGCGGACTGAGGTCCGCACTGCCGGGAGCGCCGAACACCGCCTGCATGATGGAGACGTCGAGGCGAGGATCGTTCGGCGTGCCGTTCCAGCCGCGGACCCGCATGATCGGAAGGCCGAGCCCGGCCTCGATCGTCGCGCGCGACTGCTCCTCCAGGCGCGGGGTCGTCAAGGCGACGAGGGGGTACAGAAGCGCCCCGAACACGTTGTCGACGCCCCCTGGGCCATCGACCGGAGGGCGACCGCCGGAGGGCGGGGTGCATTCCGCGGCGTAGGTGGGCGCCGACGTGCACGCGTCGTCGAGATCGTAGCCGTAGTTCGCCCAGCCGTCGGCCTGCGCGAGCACCACGTTCCGCAGGCCGAACGCGACCTCGACCTCGCCCGAGTCCATCGCCGCAGGGCGCGCCGGCGGATGCAGGGCAGCGCACGCGCCCGGCGCGGTCAGCAGCGCGGGGTCGTAGACCCGGCAACCGGTCATCGTCAGCATCGCCGCGACGGCGATGGCGCGAGCCCCATGAGGCCGCCCTTCGCCCGTGCTTCGCCCCCGTCCCTCGTGATTCACGCCAGTCATCGCAGACCTCAGCCTATCACCGCCCCCTGGCCCCGCGCGCGAGGCTCAGCGTCGGTAGGGATTCAACAGGAGATCATCCTCCTGGTCGGGCGCGCTCCGTGGGCGCGACGGGCGGACCGAACGAGGGCGGGCCGGCGGTCGGACGAGGTCCACGGGCGCCGCGACCGGCGCGACGTCTCCGCCGACGCCGTCCGCGTGCCCCGGCGCCCCCGAGGCAGGCGCCCCGGTCGATGGCGCGATCGGGTCGACGCCCGGGCTCCCTGCGGACAGCGCCGGTGCCTCGGGCGCGCGGTGGGGGATGGCCTCTGCACCCTCTGCTGCGGTCGCCGGCGAGCGCTCGACGACCGGCGAGCGCTCGACGACCGGCGACCGCACCGACGCGGCGCGTCCCCCCACGGGGTCCGTGGCCGCTCGCGTGACCATCCATGCGATCACGACCGCCACCAGCCCGACGGCGCAGGCCGCGGCGATCGCGAGCCGAACCCGAGGACTTCGGGCCCACGAGGCGTCCGAGCGCGCGTCCGCGGAAGCCGACAGGTTCGATGGAAGCGCGCCCACCGTCGCGTCCTCGTGGGCCACCGGACGCAGGGCGCTCGGGGTGTTCGCCCCCGGGACGGGTCGCCAGGGTCCGCTCGGCTGGGAACCGCCCTCCGGGCGGGGCAGCATCCCGGAACGCAGTTCGCTGCGACCCAACGCGTCCGCCGCGGCGCGAACCCCGACCGAGCGGGCCTCCAGCGCGGGGCCGAGCCTGTCGCGCACGTGCCGGCCCACGACCCGCGGGCTCGCGGCGCCGCCGGACGCCGCCGCGGCCTGCTCGATCGCCTCGACGAAGGCATCGGCGGAAGGGAATCGATCCTCCGGTGCCCTCGCGAGGGCCCGCGCGCAGACACTGTCGAACGCCGAGGCTTCGGGCACGAACGTGGACGGGGCAGGAATCGGATCATGAAGCAGGCGATGCAGCAGCTCGCCGTTCGTGTCCGCCCGGAACAGTCGCCTTCCAACCAACGACTCCCAGAGCACGATCCCCATGCTGAACAAGTCCGAGCGCTGGTCGCCTCCGCCGCTGGCCGCCTGCTCCGGCGCCATGTAGCTGAGCTTGCCTTTGAACTGGCCATCCCGCGTCGAACTCAGCCGCACCTCGGCGCGCGCGACGCCGAAATCGGTGATCCTCGAGACGCCATCCGAGCCGACGAGGATGTTGTGCGGCGAGACGTCGCGATGGACGATTCCCAGCGGCCGACCGTCGTCGTCGCAGAGGGTGTGCGCCGCCCCGAGTCCCTCGAGGGCGTCGATGACGATCCGGGCCGCCACCGGCACCGGGAGCAGCCCGCCGGCCCGCGCCGTTTCGCGGAGCAGGATGCCGAGGTGGTCGCCCTCGATGAGCTCCATGACGAGGAAGTAGCCGTCTCCCTGCGTGTCGCTGATGTCGAGCGTGCCGACCACGTTGGGATGGCGAATCCGGGCCGCAAGGCGCGCTTCGTCGAGGAACATCGAGATGAACTCGCCGTCGTGCGCGAGGTGCGGGTGCAGCACCTTGATGGCGACGAGTCGCTCGAAGCCCGCGACCCCCTGGGCCCGGGCCACGTACACCGTGGCCATGCCGCCGGACGCGAGTTGCGTCAGCACTTCGTACCGGCCGAGTCGGCGACCGCTCAGGTCCCGCGGGCCCGAAGGCATGGGTGCCAGCACGGTCATGTCAATACCGCGCACCGACCAGCACGGACGCACCTTCGGCCGCGGGGACGATGGCGACCTGGGCGGGCGCGTCGGGGCCGTCCCAATCGGCGACGATCGAGAGCACCACCGCCGTCGCCGCAAGCCCGGCCGTCACGCCGATGAGAACGTCGGTACGGCTCTCTCGCGACTGGCCGTCGGCCAGCCCCGCAGCGGTCGGGTTGGCGCGGTACGCAGGGACGCCGGACAGCGTGTCCACGCCCGACCAGGTGAGCAGACCGCCCGCGACGGCCGTCGCGCCGCACGCGACGAGGGCGAACACGGGCGAGATCCCCTCCGAAGCGGCCGCGGCCGGCGATTCGCCACGCCCCGCGGCGGGTACGACGGCGGCGACCTCGGACACCGCTGGCACAGGAACGGTCTCCGCGACGCGCGGGGCAGGGGCGTCGAAAGACACCGTCTGCACCTGTCCCTCGAGGCCCGCCACCCGGCGCTCGACCGTTCCCCCGTCGAACGTCGCGCGAAGGGTGTGGGCTGGCCCCGCGTCGACGAAGAAGGGCGCGAGCTCGATCAGGACGCCCTCGAGTTCGAGCGTGCACCGTTCGGAACAGCTCGGCTCGATCCGCACCAGCCGTTCCGCGTGTTCCAGCGTTCGAGCCGACTGCCGCGCCGCCGCGCGATCCCTCGGGAACTGGGACGCAAGCCGGAGGGCCAGCGTCGCCGCACGGGCGTAGTCCTCCGCGTGTTCGTGGGAACGGATGGCCTGGATGAGCGCCGCGCTCGCAGGGGCCATCCGGAACGCAGTCTCGAACCACTGCGCGGCCGTCGGGTAATCCCTGGCCACCAGCGCGCGTGTCCCGCGGTCGTACGCCTCTGCCGCCGCGGCTCGATCCTCGGCGGTCCCCGTTCCAGCCGCCGTCGCATCGTCTTGCGCGCACGCGACCGACGGGGACGCCCCGGACAACGCGACGCACCACGCGAAGAGCCAGCCGACGACCCGGCGCCGCAGCGTCCGCGAGGCCCCCGGATGAACCATGGACGAGGGGGCGAATCGAACGGCCGCGTCACGAACGCACGCCCGCGGTGCAGCCCCCGCATGTTCTGGTTCGATCTGCTGCACCGCGACCCCGACACAGGATGACGATGTCGGCCGCCGCCGGTCAAGCACCCACCCACCTCGGGGGCCGCTCGAGGCAGGCCATCCCCCTCGCTTCCTGCGCCATGCGGGTTTATGAATCAGGCGCCATGTCCACCACCCCCGATGCGCTGCGCACACTCGTCGAGTCCTGGGCGTCCGACGATCCTGACCCGTCCACCGCCGCCGAGCTCGAGGCGCTGGTGGCCGCAGGCTCGTGGGAAGAACTCGCGGACCGGTTTGCAGGGCGGCTCGAGTTCGGCACGGCCGGGCTTCGTGGCGTCCTGGGCGGCGGTCCGAACCGGATGAATCTCGCGGTCGTCAGGGCCGCGACGGCCGGACTCTGCGCCTACCTGGAACGCACCACCGAACACGCCCAGACCCGCGGCCTCGCCATCGGCTTCGACGGAAGGCGCATGAGCGCCGAGTTCGCCCAGGAGACGGCGCGGGTCGCACTCGGGCGGGGCTTCAAGGTCCGGTTGTTCGACGACGTCACGCCCACCCCGGTCCTCGCGTTTGCCGTGCTCGACACCGGCGCGGCGGCGGGCGTGATGGTGACGGCCAGCCACAATCCCCCGGAGTACAACGGCTTCAAGGTGTACTGGGGCAACGGCGCCCAGATCGTGCCGCCGCACGATGTCGGGATCGCCGCCGAGATCGAGCGCTGCGGAGCGCTGAAGACGATGCCCCTGCGCAGCGTGGAAGACGGCCACGAACATGGCTTGGTCGAGCACCTCGGGGCGGAGATCGAGGACCGTTACCACGCTGCGATCCAGCGGCTCCTCGTGCTGCCCGCGCCAGCGCCGCGGGACCTTCGCATCGTCTACACGGCACTCCACGGCGTCGGTGGTCGACATGTGCTGCGGGCGCTCGCGTCCGCCGGCTTCGAGGACGTGCACGCGGTCGACGCGCAGCACCAGCCGGACGGCGCGTTCCCGACCGTTCGATTTCCCAACCCCGAAGAGCACGGGGCGATGGATCTCGTGCTGCAGCTGGCGCGTGAGCGAGAGGCCGACCTCGTCATCGCCAACGACCCCGACGCGGACCGGCTGGCGCTCGCGGTGCGGCGCGGTCCCTCGGACTACGTCCAGCTGACCGGAAACGAGGTCGGCTGCCTGCTGGCGCACCACGTGCTGGAGCACACGGCCGACATCCCGCGGCGGACGGTCCTGAGTTCGCTCGTGAGTTCTCCGATGCTCGGCGCCATCGCCCGAGCCCACGGCGCGCACTGGGAGGAGACGCTCACGGGCTTCAAGTGGATCGCCAACCGAGCCCTCGAACTCGAACGGCAGGGGCACACGTTCGTCTTCGGCTACGAGGAGGCGCTGGGCTACACGGTGGGCTCCCTCGTGCGCGACAAGGATGGCGTCAGCGCCGCCCTCGTGGCCGCCGAGCTCGCCGCCAAGTGCAAGGCCCGAGGGCGCACGCTGCTCGATGAGCTCGAACTCTGCGCGCGACGCTATGGACTCTATCTGTCGCGGCAGGTGGCGGTGACGATGAAGGGAAGCGACGGAGCCGCACGGATCCAGAGGATCATGGCCGGCGTGCGCAGCCATCCTCCCGACGCCATCGGAACCCACGCCGTCCTCGCGGTCCAGGACCTTCTCGTCGGCGAGCGACGCGTCCGGTCGGGCACCATCGAGAAGCTCGCATTGCCCCCGAGCAACGTCCTCGCGCTCGAACTCGACGGGGGCCACCGCGTGATGCTGCGCCCGAGCGGAACCGAGCCGAAGATCAAGTATTACTTCGACTTCCGCGAGACGATCGCCGGGGACGAGGCGGTCGCTTCCGCCCGAGGACGGGCGGAGCGCGTGCTCGACGGGCTCGTCCGGTCCTTCGTCGACCTCGTCGGCGCTCTGCCGCAGTAGGATAGTCCCCGATGTTCGCCCGCGCCCTTGCCCTCCTTTTGGCCCTCGGGGTCGTCGCCTCGTCCGCCCACGCGCAGGACGAGGAGGTCGACCTCGCGCTCGCAAGAACGCGTGAGCAGGTGCTCTACGCCCAGTATCCGAGCGCGATCGCCGCGGCGGAGAGCCTCCTCGCCCGTCGCACCCTGTCGGCGCAGCAGCGGAACGCCGCGCTCGAGGTGCTCGCGACGGCACAGCTCGCGGATCAGCAGCTCGACGCCGCGCGAGAGACGCTCCTGCAACTCTTCGCACGGGACCCGGACCATCGTCTCGCGGACCCCGACGCGAGTCCCCCGGTGATCTCGGCGTTCGCGCGTGCCCGGGAGTCCCGGCCTGCGGTGGTCGACGTGAGGTTGCGGCACGACGCCCCCACCGCGTGGAGCGGACGGGAGCCGCCCACCGTCACCGTGACGGCCGAGCAAGGTGCCGATGCGATCCACGAGCTGCGCCTGTCCTACCGCGGCGCCGGCGACCCCGGCTTCTCGCAGATCGTCCTGAACCCGCGGGGCGCCACGTGGACGGGTCGCATCCCGCTGACGGCCACGCGTGCCCGCGCCTCCGAGGTCGTGTTCTACGTGCTCGCGTTCGCGCCGAGCGGCGCTCGCTTGGGTCAACGTGGAAGCGAGGCCGAGCCCCTGCATATGCGGGTGGAGGCGGACGTCCCATCGGCGGACGAGGCCGCACGGGCCGGCCGGATCGCCGACGAGATCAGTCCGGCGGACGTCGCTCGCGCCCGCGCCCGCTCTCGAAGCCTCACGGACGAGCCGGCGTTCTGGACGGTGCTCGCGCTGGTGATCGCCGGCGGCGTCGCCGCGGCTGTCGCGATCCCCCTGACGACGCAGGGCCAGGGTCCCGATCAAGGCTCCCTCGGGAGCGTCACGCTGATGCACTGAGCGGCGCCGCCGCCAGCGGCCCCCACGCGCGCCCTCGATGGGTCGGGACGATGCCCCTCAGGAGGGTTCGAGGACCGCGCGGGCGAGCGCGAACCACCGCTGACTCTCGGCACGATCCTGCTCGGCGCGCTCGGCCAGGATTCGATGATGCAACCGCACCGGCTCGGGGCCTTCCTCGTCGGGGACCTGAAGCATGAGGCGCTGGGAGCGCAGCTTGTACTGATCCCCGAAGGCGCGGCCGACGACGACGACCGCCGCGGCATCGACCGACGCCTCGCGATCCGTCGGCAGCTTCACGTGCCTCTGCACCCGAGACAGGTCCGTCCCCGTCAGGAATGCCATGCGCTGCAGGTCCGCCAGCGTCCGGCGCGCGAGGACCTCGCCGCGGTCGAGGTCCACGCCATGCCGCCGCGCATCGATGACGACTTCACGTCGGAGCACCTCGTCGCCGAGGTCGAGCACGAGCTCACGGATCGGCTCCTCGACCCGCATCCTGTCCCGGCCCAGCAGCACCCCGGCCGTCTGGCTGACGAGTCCAACGGCACGCCGCCACCGGAAGCGCTCCGGGGCGCGATGCCTGACGATGCTCACCGCACCGCGGAGCTCACCGCGCCGCCGCCAGTAATCCACTGCATCCGTGATGCGCGATCCGTCGTACATGTGACCCCTGGTCCGGCGCATCCGTACGCCTCGACCCTTCGAGTTGTCTCGAACGCCCAGGTTCAGGTCAACAAACGAGCAGGGGCATCCTCGGCGCGGGATTCGCGACCGGTGGCAACGACACTGCGCCATCGGACGCGCTCGATGGGATGACCGACCCATCCGAGGCAGCGAGCGTCGCACCGCGACCCGCCCGGAATCCGCGGGCGCGGCGACCGCCGCTCATCCCCCCGAGGACGCGAGGATGTAGACGGCCGCGGCGACCGCCGCGATCGCCACCGCGAGCAGCACGCGGGTCCCCCATGACGGCGCGCTCGGCGCGTCTTGTTCCCCCTCCGACCACATCCCATCCGCGCCGGGCTTCGCGCCGCCGGCCTTCATCCCGCCAGGCCGTATCCCCAGGGCCTCATCCGTGGATTCGGTCTCCGGCGGCAGTGGGTACTGCTGGTAGGCGACCTTGACGTCTGCCGTGGGCTCCGGGAGGGACGCACCACCGAACTCCGCGAGCACGACGGTGATGTTGTCGTGACCGCCGCCGGAGTTCGCCATCGCGATCAGCGATTCCGCGGCCTGTCGGAGGTCGGGCGTGGACCGAAGCACATCCTTCATCATGTCCGCGTGCACGAGGCCGGAGAGGCCGTCGCTGCACATCAGCAGGCGATCGCCGCGTCGCAGCTCGAGGAACGTGAGATCGACCGTGACCTCCTCGGTCGTTCCCAGCGCCTGCAGGATGATGTTCGAGTGCTCGAAGTTCTCGGCCTCTTCCTCGGTCAGCTGGCCGGCCTCGATGAGCTGATTGACCAGCGACTGGTCCTTGGTGATGAGCGCGATCTGATCGCCGCGCAGGATGTACGCCCGCGAGTCGCCGACCTGCCCGACGAACAGCGTTCCGTCGATGAGGCCCGCGACCGTCGAGGTCGTCCCCATCCCCCTTCGCGACCGGTCCATCTTGGCGGCCGAGAAGATCCTGAGCCCAGCCTCCTCGACCGCCCGGACGAGTCGCCTGGCGAACACGTCTCTGCTGGAGGTCGCTGGCGCCGCCTGAAACAGCTCGGCAAGGGTGTCGACGGCCATCTGGCTCGCGACCTCACCGGCCGCCGCACCGCCCATCCCATCACACACGGCGAGCAACATTCCGTCGGGCCCGAGCGGCACGTTCAGGACGGCGCCATCGGTCCCTCGACGTCCCGCCGTCAGGTCGACGACGAGGAAGTTGTCTTCGTTGTGCTCGCGCACGAGCCCCACGTCCGTATGGCCGTAGTACTCGACTGACATGGCGGACGCCGGGACGGCGTCGTCATCCGCCGCCTCCGACGTGTCGGCATCCGCGGTCGGACCCGAAGATTCGCCGCCTTCGACCGGCAGAGACTCGGCCGCCGCTGACTCGACCACTGCCGACTCGACCACTGCCGACTCGACCACTGCCGACTCTACCACTGCCGACTCTACCACTGCCGACTCGACCGCTGCCGACTCGACCGCCGCCGGTTCGGCCGCCGCCGGCTCGGCCGCCACTGACTCGGCCACTGACTCGGCCACCGCCGGCTCGGCCGCTGTCGACTCGACCACCGCCGACTCGACCACCGCCGACTCGGGAGCCAGGCCAGGCTCCGTCGCGGTCTGGGCAGTGTGGGGTTCGCTGGGTTCGCTCGTGCCGGCGGAGGCCACCACCGCGTCCTGCGCCGCGTTGTCCTCCGGGCCAGGGGCCTTCTCGGCCTCTCTCGACGCGGGGGGCACGGACACGCTCGCGAGCGCCGCGGCGACCGCCGCCCCGAGGCTGCCCGTCACGCCAGACGCCGTAGGTGGCGCAGCCGCGCCCTCCGCCGTTCGAGACGACTCCTCCGCCAACGGCTCAGTCATGGCCCGTGATGTCCCCCTGCCGCGCCGCCCGCTCCGGGACGATCGAAGCGGAAAAGATGTCTGCCGACGCGGAAGTGGTCGCCAGGCTGCAAGGCTCGCTCGCCTCGAATCCGAACCGCCGTGCCGTTCGAAGACCCGAGGTCCTTGAGGACGAACCGGCGACGGGCGCGGTCCATCGAGATCGAAGCATGTCGGCGGGACATGAATGGATCGTCGGTGCAGACGATGTCGCCTTGCTCTCGTCCGATCACGGTGTCGTCACGATACAGGGAGAACGAGTCCCGTCCAATGCCTTCCGTCGAGTACTGAACCAACCGCGCGAGGCGCGGCGTCTCGGGCGTCCCGAACACGACGACCCCGCGATGCATCGCCGGCCCCAGCGGCTGCTCGGCGTCCGCGAGCATCTCGAAGCGCAGGACCTGCTGGCCGAGCAGGATCGAATCGCCGTCCTGCAGTTCCACGGGTTCGCGGATCCGGACGTAGACACCGTTCAAGGAGTCGAGATCCCGAACGACGGCACTCTCGCCACGCAGGGTCACCCGAACGTGACGGGGTGAGAGGTACGGATCGTCGCGGAGCACGAGGTGCCCCTCGGTGCGGCCGATGTCGGTCTGCTCCTCCCTCAGCGCGTGCGTCACGCCATCCGAACCATCCTTGAGGATGGCCACGAGCACCGCGCGCACGGCCGAGCCCGACGGCTGGATGGCGGGACCGAGGGACTGGACGGGCTGCGTCGGAATGCTGGACGGAGCCTCGGACGCACCAGCCGCCGGCTCCAGCGCGGCGGGCGCAGGCAGCGCACGAACGCCGGCCCCATGCAGGTCGGCCGCGGGTCGGGCGGCGGGCGGCGTCGCGAGGGTGCCGGGCGAGGCCTGCGCATCCGCGTACCGG
The DNA here is from genome assembly GCA_903828805.1 of uncultured Sandaracinus sp. Taxonomy (GTDB): domain Bacteria; phylum Myxococcota_A; class Polyangia; order Polyangiales; family Sandaracinaceae; genus Sandaracinus. The sequence goes on from CAIKNO010000134.1 coordinate 12,735, forward strand.
GCGCCGCAGTACTTGCAGAAGTCGGCCGCGGCATCGCCGGCGCTTCGGCATCGCCAGCAAGGCGGGACGACCGGTGCGGCCGCGACGGGCACATCGAAGCCAGGAGAACGCGGAAGGAGTGGGCCAGACACCCCGGGAAGCGCAGCGTGGACCTGCGCTGCCACCGGCAGCGGAACCGCCGCTGCCACGGGCGCGGGCGCCAGGACGGACGGGACGGCCGCGAGCTGGAACCCGCAGTTGTTGCAGAATCGCAGGTGCGCAGCGTTGACGGTCGCGCACCGCGGACAGGCCGTCGTGGTGGCGACGACGGGACGGACGAGGCCCGTGGGCGGAGTCGCCATCCGCGCCGGCGTCTCGGGCGGCACCCAGTCCCCAAGCCGGTGGCCGCAATCCTGGCAGTACAGGCTGCCGGATGGGTTCTGGCGGCCGCAATTCTTGCAGTTCATCCGGGCCAGAGTGGAACCCGCAGAGCCACGATCCGTCAAGGCTCCAGTGAACCCGTCGTCCGCGCGGCGGGGCCGGTCGACGCCACCCGTGCGGTCGACGCCACGAGGAGGCCATCGCAGAGGGCATCGCTGAGCGCGGGGTCAGTACGTCTCCTCACCCTCGGGTCCTCGCGCCACGGCGTCGTCCAGCAGCACCGACACCCCCAACGAGAGCTGGAGCGCCACGTTGACGCCCGGCTCCGCGGCCCGACGAACGCCCTCACGGGACGTGAACGCTTCGGTCCCGAACGCCCAGGTCTCGAAGTTCCCCACGAGGGCCACCGCCTCCGAGATCTCGAGCTCGGCTCCCACGCCGATCGAGACGCCTGCTCCGAGCGCCCGCACGCCCGCAGTGTCACCGAACGCGAGAAGCGCGAGCCCTCCGGACACGAACGGATGCACCCGGGTCACGTCGTCGAAGACGTGGCGGACTCCCCCGCGAAACGAGTGCACCGTGCCCAGCTCGTACACGCCGCCGCTGTCGAGCAGCCAGACATCGTATCCGGCCCACATCCCGAAACGATCGCTGCTCCTCCGCTCGACGGAGGCGCCGACCCCGACGCCGGGGCCGAAGACGCAGCTCGCGCCCGAGGGGCAGAGCGCATCCCGTGCGATCGGCGCCACGCCGAGCGCGCGGATCTCCACCAGCACGAAGGGGGCGTGAGCCTGTTGCGGCGGCGGCGGAGCCACGTGATGGGCCGTCCCGTCGGCCCGCGAGGCGGGCACCGTGCCCAGCCACCACGCCCCGACCGCGACGAGCGCCCTGCCCCACCCGCCGATGGTTCGGAGCGCCCCGCGAGGCGCGCTCGACGAGGCCCCGTGGACGCGCGTTTTGCAAGACACGGGACGGTTGTTGACAGTCACTTCGCCCCCCCTATAGTACCCGCCCGAACGTCAGCCGAGGGACGATCTTCGATGGAAATTTTTCTCGATAAGCGCGCCGTGAAGCAAATCCGCACGTCGGCGCAGGACGCGATCGACGAGGGGGATGTCGACACCCTCCGCGAGGACATCATCGAGGCGTTCAGCGACGAGCAGATCGAAGAGATCGAGCGGCGAGTGGACAGCGTCGACTTCAGCGACTTCGTCTCGGAGGTGCTCGACGAGTGGTCGGGCGACGAGACGGACGAGCTCTTCGAGTTGCTCGAAGGCCACCTCGCCGAGGCCGGCATCGAGGTCAAGTACGCCCCCGCCGACGCGGACGACGAAGAAGACGACTCCGACGCGGATGCGGACGACGACGACGACGACGACGACGCGGACGAGGCCTTCGTGGCCGAGGACGACGAAGAGACGCTCTGACCCGACCCGCGAGGCACCATGCCTCGCGGCGCCTGGAGCGACGAGGACGCGGCCGTGGGCTTCCACGACCGCGTCGTTCGTTTGGCCTCGTCCGATCCGGAAGCGAACCGTCCCGCCTTCAGGATCGACGAAGCGCGCTGCGGAGCACCAGGAGCGCCCGCGCGATCCCCGCCTCGTCCACGTCGAGGTGCGTGACCGCCCGGACGTGATGAGGACCGACCGCGGCGATGCGCACCCCCTCCGCGCTGGCGAGCGCCACGAGCTCGGCCGCAGGCATGCGGTCGAGACCGGCGATCACGATGTTGGTGCGGACGGACGCCGGATCGATGGTGACGCCGGGCATCTCGGCGAGGCCCTCCGCCAGGCGCCGCGCGTGCACGTGGTCGTCCTTCAACCGCGCACGGTGATGGTCGAGCGCGTGGAGCGCGGCCGCGCAGAGCATTCCGATCTGGCGCATCCCACCCCCGAGCATCTTCCGGTACCGACGCGCCTTCGCGATCGCCGCCCCACTCCCCGCGAGCACCGACCCGACGGGCGCACCGAGACCCTTCGAGAAACACGCGGACACCGTGTCGAACGGCGCCGCGAGCGCCTGCTCCGAGCGCCCCGTCGCCACGGAGGCGTTCCAGAGCCGCGCTCCGTCGAGGTGCAGCGCCAACCCGCGTTCTCTTGCACGCGTCGTGACCGCCTCGAGGAGCCCGTCGTCCCACACGGTTCCACCGCCGCGGTTGTGGGTGTTCTCGATCGCGACCAGGCGGGTGGGCGCGGCGTGGATGTCGGAGGAGCCGATCGCGGCCTCGAGCGCCGCCACGTCGAAGGTGCCGTCGGGTCCGCCGACCTCGACGCATTGCACCCCCGCCCAGGCCGAGCCCGCCCCCGACTCGTAGATGCGGATGTGCGCGCCCCGTCCGACGATGACCTCGTCGCCCCGCTGGCAGTGGAGCAGCAGCGCGATCTGGTTGGCCATCGTGCCGCTCGGCACGAAGAGCGCGGCCTCCTTTCCCAGGACCTCGGCGGCGCGGGCCTCGAGCGCGGGCGCGACCGGGTCCTCGCGCCAGACGTCGTCTCCAACCTCGGCGCGGTGCATCACCTCGCGCATGCGTGGCGTGGGGCGGGTGAACGTATCGGAACGGAGCTCGATGATCATCGGCCCGAGTGTACAGGGCCCGCGGCTTCGGTCACGTGGACGCTTGACACGGCCCCCCCGCTGCGTCAGGAAGCGGCTCCGATTTTCTTGTGTCGCCTTGCGACTCTTTGCTTCGCTGGCCGCTTTAGCTCAGGGGTAGAGCAACGGTTTCGTAAACCGTAGGTCCGGGGTTCAAATCCCCGAAGCGGCTTGGAACTCTGACGACCTGGGGGCCCGCGCGGGGATGCCGGGACCTCGCCTTCACTTCTGAGTGCGTGAACGGCCCCCCGAAGCCGCGGTCCATGTGGTGTCGCGGCGGTCCGACGGCGCACCACACGCGTGACGCCAGTCGCCGCAGCTCGGTCGAATTCCAGGGTGCCCTTCGAGGCGCGCAGGACTGCGCGGAGCGCCCAATCGACTGCACCGGGGCCCTCCATCGATTAGGCTCCCGGCCATGCAGGACATCGCTTGGGGAGCGCCGTCGCACGGGGTCCGATTCGGGTTGAGGGTTCCCGAGCGCGCGATGGTGGCAGGCCACACCATCGTGCTGGAGCTGTTCTGCGAGAACCAGAGCTACACCCCGATCTTCGTCTTCGGGTTCCAGCCGACCTACCCGCGCAGCCTGCGGCTCTCACCGCCCCGCCCTGAACGCCCCTTCATCCTCGTGACGTTCGGCGACGAGCGGACGCTCCACCCACCAGAAGCCTTCTTGCGCGTGGATCCCGGCACGCAGGCCAGCACCTCGCTCGACCTCTCGTTCGCGTTCGACCGGCGCGGCGAGGGCGACTGGCCCGTCGCGTTTCGCGCGCTGCCGGTGGCTGCCATGGGTGGCCTGAGAGCGTGGCGACCCCACGACGAAGCCGGGGGCCTCACGGCCGTCGCGGAGCTGAAGGTGACCCGGCTGGCCTCCATGCGGGCAGCGGGCATCGGCGCCGACCTCGAGTCGGAACTCGACACCCGCTTGCTCGCAGGGGATCCCTCGCTGCCCGAGCGACTGCGCGCGCTGGGCACGGGAGGCGCGGACTACGCGGCGCAGCGGGTGGCACGGGTGCTCGTGCCGGGCGCGGACGCGACCCTCGGCTGGAAGGCCCTCGACGCCCTCGAGATGATCGGCCCCGCAGGTCTCGACGCGGTGCACGAGGCCCGCCACGCGCTTCCTCACGCAGCCGAAGCGCTGACGTTCGCGGCGGAATGGCTCGGGTTCCGCCTCGGACATGGGCATGCCGCGCGGGACTTGCCCTTCGTCACCGCGCTCGAAGACCTCATCGCCCAGCCCGATCGACGAGGGAACTTCGCGGTGACCTGGGTGCCCTACGACCTCGCCATCCACGGCCGCATGTCGCTCGACATCGCGCGGGACGCCGAGCGCATCGTCCACGCCCAATCGCCAGGGGGCGGACCGAGCGTCGTCCGCCGCGCACGCCTCAAGCCGATGCAGGTCCAGGCCCTGCTCGACACGCTCGCCCACTCCGGGGTGTGGCTTCTTCGACCCCTTCGCACCATGGGGATCCCGGACGAGCCACGCCCCTCGCTCCGGGTGCAGCTCGACCTGGCCGGGGGCTCGACGCGCCACATCGAGATGTGGAACGGAGAATGGCGCCACGGCCCCGGCTTCCGCCTCGCAGGCCTTCTCGACCGCATCGCGAACGACCCCGATTGACGCCGCGGCGGAGTGCGCGCTGCGCATCGTCCCGACGGCGATCCAGGACGGTCGGGCCATCGTCCACCCGCGTGGTCGTGTGAAGGCCTCGCTTCGACGCGAGGCCGCCTCCCCACGGCGGCCAGACGCGACCCCTCAGGCCGCCATCGGGTGGTAGGCCGAGAGGGCCGTCCGAAGCCGCGAGCAGGCCCGCTCCTCGAGCTGTCGAACGCGCTCCTTGCTCACGCCCATCTCCTGGCCGAGCGATTCGAGGGTGATCGGCTCGTCGGACATGATCCGGGCCTCGATGATGCGACGCTCTCTGGGAGAGAGCTTCTCGAGCGCGTCGGCGAGCACCTCGCGCACACCCTCGATCTCGGCGTGCTGCGCAACCTGTTCCTCGGGCGTGCCGTAGGTCGAAGGAAGCCTGTCGAGCGCCGGGGACTGGTCGTCCCACGTCGCATCGAGAGAGACGTCCCCCTGGGCGAGCAAGGGCCAGAGCTTCTCGCAGCGCGCGAGCGGCATCCCGGACTGCGCCGCGAGCTCCTCCACGCTGTCGACGCCGGTGCGGCGGAAGCTGCGAAGCGCGCGCCGCTCGGTGCGCGTCGTGCCGAGCCGCACGATGCGGTAGCCGCGCACGACGTACTCGCGGATCTCCGCGCGAATCCAGTACACCGCGTACGTCACGAGGCGGCAGTCCTTGTCCGGGTCGAACTTCGAGGCCGCGCGAAGCAGCCCGAGGTTCCCCTGCTGGATGAGGTCCTCGAGCGGCACGCCCCAGCGCCGGTACTCCTTGGCGATCCGGATCACGAACGGAAGACTGGCCTCGACCAGCTTGCGACCGGCGACGGCGTCGCCCTTGGCCCATGCCCGGGCCAGTTCACGCTCGGCCCCCGGCTCGAGTTGCTCCACATCGCGGAGGTCATGACGGTACCGATCCAGCTGGGTCGTGGCGTAGGTGCGGGTGAGCGTCATGAGGATCTCCGGGTCGAGGCGAACAACAGCCTGGGTGACTCGTACGAGGTTCTGCCGACGTGTTGTCCATGATCCGCCTGTGGCTGTCCAGGTTTTTATTGGACACCAAGAGCGATCGCTCACAGCCCCCGACGGGCCACACTTCCACACATTCCATGGAAATAATGGAATCGATGGACGGCCGAGGTCGACGAGCGTCCCGACGTCGAATCTGGACAAGCCCGTCAAACCCTGGACAGCACCGGGTCCAAGAACATGGCGGGCCACGACTCGACGCAAGCCGCGAACGACCCACCGGAGGGACCCTGGCAGGGTGCGCCATGCGCCCGGTGAGGGGACGGGCGAGCAGCCCCGCCTGGTGACGGGCCGCGATCGTTGCGCCCGTCGGAGGGCGCGAGCGCCACGCCCCAGCGTCGACCGAAGCCCAGCGTCGACCGAAGCCGAGCGTCGACCGAAGCCCAGCGTCGACCGAAGCTCAGCCGAGTTCGAGCGTCAGGCCTTCGTACGCCGCGACCGCGTCGGGAAAGAGCACGCGGGCGCGCTGCTCCTTCACGCGAACCATGGCGTCGGTCTGCGAGGGGTCGTGATGAAACAACACGTAGCGCTTCACGCCCGCGGCGCGGGCGAGGGCCGCACCCGCCTCGAAGTGAGAGTGTCCCCACCCGACCTTCGAGAGGCCATCGACCTGCCCGGCGTACTCCTCCGGCGTGTACATCGAGTCGTAGATCAGCACGTCGGCGTCTCGTGCCAGCGCCACGAGCCCCCGGTCGGGTTCCGCTCCGTGCTCGGTGTCCGTGGCATAGACGACCGCGCGACCCGCGTGATCGACACGGTACGCGAGCACGCCACCCGGGTGCGAGCCGGCAGCCGACGTGATCCGGACGCCCCCCTCGAGGTCGACGGCTTGCCCCGGGTGAATGTCGTGAAACCGGAGCGACGCTGGAAGGTCGGTCAGGCGAACGGGGAAGTTCGGGGTCTCCATTTGCCCCCCGAGCGCCGTCTCCACGGTTCCGGTCACGTGCGGCGCGCCGTACATGTGGACCGTGTTTCCCGGGACGAACGCGGGCGTGAAGAACGGAAACCCCTGGATGTGGTCCCAGTGAACGTGGCTGAAGAACAGGTGGACCGTCACGGGCATCGATGGGACGAGCGCCTGACCAAGTCCCCGGAGCCCCGTGCCGCCATCGAAGATCAAGCGCGCCGGGCCGGCCTCGACCTCGACACAGCTCGTGTTGCCGCCGATCCCCGCCGTGTCCGGCCCGGGGACTGGAATGCTGCCGCGAACCCCCCAGAACCTGACGCGGAACATCGGTTGCACTCCCCGCTCGCGGAACGGAACAGTACAAGCGGCTCGAATCGTCCGTCAATCGCGGGCTGGTCGATGGGCCCCGCCCATGTCAACAAGGCGTCGCGATGCCGGTGAAGGTGGCCATTCCCAGCGCGCGTCAGGACCGCCCCCGCGTCGCTGCGCTGGCTCTGCTGGGCGCGGTCGGCGTGTCGTTGGGCGTCGGCCTCGCCCGCTGGGGGGCCGGTCAGGGGCCCCCGTCAGGTCAGACGAGACCCAGCCCCGCCGAAGCCGCAGCGACGTCTCCTGCGCCCGCCGAGGGCGCCCTGGCCCAGGGCGGAACCGACGCCGAAGCTCCGAGGTCGCCCGAGCCTGAAGGACCTCCTCCCGGCGCCCCCGGCGCTGCGCCCGCTGAGCCCGCGCTCGAGGTGCCGACCGCGACCCCGACCCCGACCGCGACCGCGACCCCGACCGACCCCGGCGCGGCACGACCGGGCGGCCCCCGCCACGTCGAGCAGGGACGCGTTGCGTACCTCCGCTGCGACGGAGTTCCACCGTCGACCGGCCCGTTCCCCTGCCCACGCGACCCGGGCCTCGAACGCGCCGTGTGGCATGCGATCGACGAGATGGCGTCGTGCGACGGGCTCGGAGGCGAGCTCGGCGAAGCGGATCTGAGCCTCACGCTGGTTCGAGGCGCGCCGACCGAGATCGGAACGCGCGACACCTTCCGCTCCGATGTGTCACGGCTCGATCCGACGCGCGTGATGGGCTGCCTGCGAGCGCCGCTCGCGGGCGTCACGCCGACCCTCGATGCCTCGCGACTCGTCGTCTCGTTTCGGTTCCGGGTCCGCTGAGGCGGGTCGGCCGCGCTAGAACATCGAGCGGGTGCTCGGTTCCTCACGCGGCGTGTGGCAGCGGCGGCAGCGGGGTTCGTACGCGTCGGCGGCTCCGACCAGCACGCGGTCCGCGTCGGCCTTCATGCGCTGCGAACGGCCGGCGGGCTGACCGCAACGCGTGCAGATGGCGAGGGTCTTGGTGACGTACTCGGCCAGGCACAACAGATGCGGCACGGGCTCGAACGGTCGTCCCATGTAGTCCTGGTCGAGGCCCGCGATCACCACGCGCACCCCCGACCCGGCGAGCCGCTCGACCACCTCGACGATCCCAGCGTCGAAGAACTGCACCTCGTCGATGCCGACGACGCGCGTCTCCGGCTCCACGAGGCGCACGATGTCGGCCGAGCCGCTGACGGCCACTGCCTCGATCGAGTGCTCGGAGTGGGAGACGATCTTCGAGCCGTGGTAACGGTCATCGATGCGGGGCTTGAAGCACTGCAAGGGCTGCCGCGCGATCCGGGCCCGCTTCAGGCGGCGAATGAGTTCTTCGCTCTTGCCGCTGAACATCGGACCGCAGATGAGTTCGATCCATCCGATCTCCCCGTGGATGACGTGCATGGCGCGGCGGGGTGATACCGCGGCGACGCCCCGCGGCGCAATGCAGATGGCGTCCAGCCGCAGGCCTCGCATCCGGGCATGCCCCGCAGGAGCCCAGCGCCTTTCGCGCGTCGGGCACCACGCGGACCGGTCGCCGGGCGCGGACCCCGAGCGAGGGACGCACGCCCCGCCGGCCTCTCGCGACGGGCCTCCCCTTGGCCGGCGCGAAGGCCGCGTGCTAGCGTGCACGTCGTGGAGGTCGTCCTGCGAAAGGTCGGACGGAAGCCTGGACGAGCAGTCGTCGGGCGCCTTCTCCGTGCGCCTCGCAAGGGCAGCGTCCTCGTCATCGAGTTCCCCGACGGCCTGCACGAGTACGTGACGACGCCGGTCAAGCGGATCCTCCAGCTGTGTGGCGGCGGCGTCTACTACGTCCAGACGGCGAACAGCCGCTACCGCCTCGAGGTGCGCTCGGGCGACGTGATGGCGCTCGACGCACCGGCCGCGGGCTGATCCTGGACCCGCGCGGTCCTCGAGCCGCCCTCCGCCCGCCGGGGCGGATCTGCGCACCCTCGTCGCGCTGACGACCTCAGCGTCCGAGCTGCGCGGGGGGGTCCAGCTCGAGACCGCCGAGCCGCTCCAGCAACCCAGCCGACAGGCTGCGCATCCACTCGAGCGCGCCATCTTTCGGTCGGCTCGAGGCCTCGTCGGCGTAGAGGGCGCGGTTCAGCTCGATCTGCACCGCGTGCACGCCTCGCTCGGGCCGACCGTAGGTTCCCGTCGTCCACCCCCCACGGTACGGGTCGTCGTGACGGACGGAGAGGCCCGCAGCACGGTAGTGCCGCTCCACCGCGTCGATCACGCGCGGGTCGGCGCTGGTGCGATGCCGCGTGCCGGGCACCACGTCGGCGCGGCGTGTGTGGCCATCGCGTGATGTCGAGGGCATCGAGTGGGCCGCGATGAGGATGGCAAACCCGAAGCGCGCCCGCTTGCCCTCGAGCGCCTGCCGGAGCGCATGGTGGTAGGGCTCGTGGTACGCCTGCAGCCGGTCGACCAGCCCGGCGTAGGTCAAGGGCGCGCGCACCGCCGAGCGACCGTCCGTCGTCGTGCGCCAGACGACCCCCCGGGCCTGCGTCGGTCGCGGTGCCGGATGATCGGGCACCGTCTGCCGGTCGACGTCGTCGGGGGCGCGGTTCATGTCGATGACGAAGCGCGACACATCGGCCACGAGCATCGTGGCGCCACACGACGCCGCGGCGTCCCAGATCCGGTCGACGTAGAGGTCCGAATCACGCAGCAGCGCGTCCCTCGGGACATTCAACTGCGACGCGACGGGCTCGGGGATCGCGAGGCCGGCATGCGGCACTTCCACGACCACGGGAGTCTCCGGGCCCGTCGGCGTCCTGAGGGTGTAGTAGCGCATCGGTCGATGCCCCGCGTGCTCGTTCGTCTCCGTGCGCCCATCTCAACGCGCGGAGGGGACCTCACGGTCGAGGCCCGACGGCATCCCCTCGGAGGGACGGCCCGGCTCGGGGTTGACCGGATCGGTCGACCTCTCGCGCTCGGCGGCGGCGTCTCGCTCGACGTCCGCCCGGGCGGACGCACGGGCCCGGATGTTCGTGAGGTGTATCCACCAGGCCCCGGTCGCGGCGATGCCGATGAAGGTCACGAGCCCCAGCGTCACCACCCAGCCGGGAAAGCGGCGCGGCTGAGGCCTCGAAGCCCGCGGCGGCATGGGTGTCGTCATGGGCTCAGGCGCCCTTCGATCGGGTCGGCGGCGGCGGCGGTGTGGTCGCCTCGACCAGCCACGCCTCCGACGAGACGAACTGGATTCCGTCGAGCTCCGTCTGGTCCGCGAGGTCGGGATGGTCGGTGACCACCCGTCCGTACCCCGCGGCTTTCGCGCTCGCCACCAGTCCCTCGGCATAGCTGGCCGTGGGCGCCGCAGCGGGGAGCGCCGCGATCTCCACGAGGGCGCGAACGAGATCCATCTGGGCGTGGATCGAATCCTTCCGGAAGCTGGGCACGGCCTCGAGCATCGAGGCGACCCGGCCGAGCACCCACTCGGTCGTGCGCGGCTTTCCGCCTGTCTTGCCGAGCACCCGCCGAACGACCTGCTCGGGCGGGCTTCCCAGCGCCACCGAGGCATTCACCAACACGTCCGGACCCAGCAGAATGTCCATCGCTCACCTCCTCGCCGCGCGCATCATAGGCTCGGAGCGCGCCGACGCCTACGGGAACCCTCCGTGGCCGGGAGCACACCGCCGATCGAGCGGGCGACGTGACACCGCATGGGGCCGCCCTCGGAAGGCCTGCGCGGCACGCGAGCGTTCGCGCCATTCGGACCGCCCTCGAGAGCGCCGCGGAGCCACCGTTGCGTCCGCCGTCGGTTCGTGCTCCAAACGGGGCGGTCTCATGCGCCGGAACGTCGCCGTCCTGGCCGGCATCGTGGGCTTCGTCGCCCTGGTGACGGCGCTCCTGTCCGCATGGCGGAGACCCTCCCCGGTCGCCACCGGGTCGGAGCCTGCAGGCAGCCACGAGTCACCGCCGGCGACCGAGGACGAGCGTCTGCGACGCGAGCGGGCCCTCGAAGAAAGGCTCGATCGAGAGTTTCCGACCCACGGGCTCGTCACCAAGACCCAGCTCACGATCCGAGTTCGTCCGGACGGAGAAGCCACGTCCCTCGGGTGGCTGCGGATCGGGGCGCACCTCCGGATGAAGGCCGAGCCCACCCGGACCGCATCGTGCCGTAGCGGGTGGTACGAGCTTCACCCGCGAGGCTACGCGTGCGCTGGCCAGGGCATCGAGCCGCGCGAGGCCGCGCCGGACGTCGGCACCGAGCTCGGACCGGACCTCGGCCGCGCGTTGCCGTACGCCTATTATTTCGTGAAGGAGCCGCAGGTCCCCGAGTGGCACCAGTTGCCGTCGCGCGAGGATCAACGCGAAGCCCAGCTGCATGCCGAGCGATACCTCGCGTTCTTGACGGCCGGCGACGAAGCCCGGGCACGCCGTCTGCGGGGCGGCGAATTGACGGGGGAGCCGGAGCCGCCACACGAGGTGGCCCGGTGGCTCGACCATGGTTTCTTCATCGCCAGCAATGGCACGGAGGTCCGCTCCCGGCGCCGGTTCGTTCGCACCGTACGCGGCAGCTACGTGAAGGAGTCGCAACTCGAGGCCCGCGAGGGCGCACAGTTTCACGGCCTCGAGCTGACGGCGGACCGCACGCTCCCCGTGGCGTGGATGGTGCGGGCGTCGAGGCCGATGGTGCGGCGTGAGCGGAGCGACGGGACGATCCGCATGGTCGACGAGGAAGGCGTCGAGCCCCTCGCACGGCTCGCGATGGTCCCGTGGCGACGGCGGGAGCGGATCGGTGACCAGCAGTACCACGTCATCGAGACCCCGCAGGGCGAGGAGCGATGGGTGCGCGACTGGTTCATCGCGGTGGCCGAGGCGCGCGAACCGCCCGCCGGCATCGCCGCCGAGGAGCCCTGGGTTCACGTCGACATCTCATCGCAGACCCTCGTGCTCTACGTCGGACCGCGTCCGATCTACGCCACCCTCGTGTCGTCGGGGGTGTCAGGCCACGACACGCCCGAGGGCGAGTTCGTCATTCGGCGGAAGATGGTCACCGACACGATGGCCGACCTCGGCGACGACGCCGGCGACGATCGGTACCGCATCGAGGACGTGCCGTGGACGCAGTACTTCGAGGGTTCGATCGCCCTCCACGCCGCGTTCTGGCACGCTCAGTACGGCATCCCCCGCTCGCACGGATGCGTGAACCTCGCCCCACGCGATGCGCAGTTCGTGTTCCTGCATACGTGGCCCGACGTGCCCCGAGGCTGGCACGGCATCTCCACGGAGGGCACGGGCGTCCAGGGAAGCCGCGTGATCGTCACCCACTGAGAGGTCCTCGATGAGCGTCGTGAGGGTTTGCTTCGTCTGTCTCGGAAACATCTGCCGCTCGCCCACGGCCGAGGCGGTCTTCGTCCGGGACGTGAGCAACGCTGGACTGTCCTCTCGTTTTCGGATCGACAGCGCCGGCACCGGAGACTGGCACGTCGGGCAGCATGCCCACCCCGAGACGCGGCGCACCGCGCAGGCTCGTGGCGTTCCGATCACCCACCTCGCGAGGCAGTTCGTCGCCCACGACTTCGACGCGTTCGACGTCATCCTCGTGATGGACCGGAGCAACCATCGGAACGTGCTCGCCCTCGCGCCCGACGAGGCCGCACGCGCGAAGGTCCATTGCTTCCGCGACTTCGAAGCGGGCACGGAGCCCATGACCGAGGTGCCCGACCCGTATCACGTCGGCGGGTTCGACGAGGTGTTCGACATCTGCGAGCGGGCCAGCCGAGGGCTGCTCGCCCACCTCGTTCGAACGCACGAGCTGACCGCCTGGAGCGGGTGAACTGCCTCAGACGTCCGTGCTGACTCGGGCCTCCATCATCTCGAGCAGTTCACGGAACCGGACCGGCTTGCAGAGGTAGTCCGTCGCGCCCGCGTCGAGACACCGCTCTCTGTCGCCGGGCATCGCGAGGGCCGTCAGCGCGATCACGGGGACGCGGCGTCCGACCTCCGCATCGCGGATCTTCCGCGTCGCCCCGAGCCCATCGAGCCGGGGCATCTGGACGTCCATCAGGATGATGTCGGGGGCGTCCGCGAGCGCCCGGTCGACGGCCTCGACACCATCTCTCGCGCGGGTCACCGACCACCCCTCGGCGGAGAGAAAATCGGAGAGGACTTCGAAGTTGAGGTCGTTGTCCTCGGCGACGAGGACCCGGCCGCGCGCCGCCCCGCTCGACCGCGCGGTCGGCGCCTCAGCGGACGCGATGGACCCCGTCGCGCCGGGCACCTCGGGCACCGAACGGCCCTGCGTTCCGCGCGCGCGCGGAGCAGCGGGCGGCTCCGCGGCCGGCAGCACGACGGTGAACGAGCTGCCACGGCCGACCACACTCTCCACCCGGACCGACCCCCCCTGCAGGTCCACGAGGGCATGCACCAGCGCCAACCCGAGCCCGGTCCCATCGAATCGACGTGAGAGGCCGCTGTCGAGCTGGACGAAGGGCCGGAACAGGCGTCCGAGGTCCTCAGGGGCGATGCCGATGCCGGTGTCGGTGACCTGAAGGGCCATGTTGACGCCATCGGGCTCGGGCCGCACCGCGAGGGTCACGCGGCCGCCCTCGGGCGTGAACTTCACCGCGTTGCTGAGCAAGTTCAGAAGGACCTGCTTCAGCCGTCGCGGGTCCGCGGCGACGGCGCGCACGTCCGGGTCGAGCAGGAGGTCGAGCGCCAGCCCCTTCCGAGTCGCCGCCTCGCGCACCACCCGGAGGGACGCCAGCCCCACGTCGGACACGTCGACCGGGACCCGGTCCACGGCGAGGCGGCCCGCGGCGATCTTGGTGATGTCGAGCACGTCGTTGATGAGTTCGAGCAGATGCTTGCCGCTCTCGCGGATGCTCGACAGCCCACGGGTCTGACGCTCGTTGAGCGGTCCGTAGACGCCCTCGACGAGGGCCTCCGAGAGGCCGAGCACGGCGTTGAGCGGCGTGCGCAGCTCGTGGGACATGGAGGCGAGGAACTCGTCCTTCATCCGGCTCGCACGTTCGAGCTCCGCGTTGGCGCCGACCAGCTCGGCCGTTCGCAATTGCACCCGTCGCTCGAGTTCCGCGTGGGCCTCGCGGGTCGCGTCGAGCTGACGCTTGCGCTCCGTCAGGTCGCGCGCGACCGACAGACACCGCGGCGGCCCGTCGCCCCCGATGGAGACCGTGCGAATCTCGGCGGGGAAGGTCGTGCCGTCCGCCCGCCGCAGGGTCAGTTCATCGGTGCGGGGCAGGTCGGGCGCGGAGAACACGGCGGCCCACGGCAGGCGCCGGTCGTGCTCCCATGGGCCGACGGCGAACTCGATGAAGTTCGCCCCGAGCAGCGCCTCCTGCGGCAGTCCGAGCGCGAGCGCGGCGCTCGGGTTCACCTCGAGGATGAGCCCCGCCTCGTCGGTCAGGAAGAGCGGATCGATCGACTGCTCCACGAGCGCGCGGAAGCGCTGCTCACTGGCACGCAGGTCCGTCTCCGCCTTGAGCCGCGCGCTGATGTCGCTGAGCCTCGCCTCGACGATCGACGAGGCCTGATCGATGCCGTGGAGCGCGACCTCGAGGCTGCCACGCGCATGCTCGCCGCCCGCATCGCGCCATCGCGCCTCGAGGCCCTCGAGCGCTTCTCGAGCGAGCGCGAGGGGCCGCTTCACTTCGTGCTCGACCATCGCCGCCACCGACGCGACCGCGGCCGGCGCGCGCTCCGCCGTGACGTCTCGGACGACCACGACGCTCTGCCCGTTCGAGCCGGGACCGAGCGAGGCGATGCTCATGCCCCCGACACGGGGGGGGCCCCCTGACTGCTCGAACCGGATCTCCCGTCGGACGGGCAGTCCCCCGGCCGCCGCCTCCTCGACGAGGGAGCGCACGAGCGCCCGGTCCATCCGATGGGCCCGCTCTGAGAGGCGCTCGCCGATGATCTCGGCCGCGGTCGCCTGCATCATCCGCTCGCCCGCGGGGTTGATCGAGGCGACCGTCCCATCGGCCTCGAGGGTCAGCAGCGCGAGCGGTGAGTTCGCCCACACCGCCTCGAGCACCGCTGAGTTCGGCGCTCCTTCAGGCGCGCTCGCCGCGGTCGGATCGTCAGGCATCCCTGGGTGGCTCCAGCGCGAGAGGCTACTTCCGACGCCTCGATGGTCGCAAGGGCCGACTCGGCGGCGCCCCGACGCGGATCCAAGCGCGGCCGAGCCCGATGCCTTCAGTTCCGGCTACCGCACCCCTCGACCGCGACTAACTCCAGAACTGAACGGCGCGCGCACCGCGCGGCCTGCGTCCTGCCCGGACCGCATCGATGGACCTGCAACCGCGCGAAGTCACTTCTTCCCCCTTGCGCGTCCTCGTGCTCGACGGCGGTCGGCCCAGGGCGCAGCACGCCCCCCGACGTCCCGATTCTCGGCCCCGTCCGCTCGCGACGACCTCGGTGGCCGATGTCCCGTCCCTGCTGCGCACGATGCAGGACGGTGCGCCCGACGTCTGCGTGATCGACCTGTCGCCCGATCCCGAAGCCCGGCTCGAGGCACTGCGCGACGTGCGGGCCAGCGGATGGCACGGGCCGCTCGTGGCGCTCTCCGACGGTCGAGAACCGGACCTCGAGGACCGCGCGCGCGACGCGGGCGCAGACGACGTCGTGGTCGCCGGGGACGACGGGGCGCGCGGGTGGAGCGACGCCATCCACGACACGCTCGCGCACCGGCAGAGGCTCGAGCCGTGGGTGCAGAAGACGAACACCCTCGAGGCGGAGCGCGCCCGACTCGAGACGATGGTGGCGCGCCAGAACGAATTCCTCGCCGTCGTCGCCCACGACCTCCGTGGCCCCGTCGGCATCGTGCTCGGGTGCACGCGCCTGCTCGAGACCGGGCTCGACACCGCGTCCCGCGACGAACAGAGGCGGCTCCTCGCGCACACCCGCCACGCGGTGCAGCGGATGGCCGCGCTGATCGACGACCTGCTCGACCTGGCGGCCATCGCCTCCGGGCACGTGACGCTGCACACGACCGAGGAGGATCTCGTCCACGTGGTCGCCCCCGTCGTGGAGGCGCACGGGTTGCTCGCGGCGCCGAAGGGCATCCGACTCGCGTGCGAGGTCGACGGCCACGTGCGCCCGGTCCGCATCGACGCAGGTCGGATCGAGCAGGCCATCCAGAACTTGATCACCAACGCCATCAAGTACTCGCACCCGGGGAGCGAGGTGCGGGTCCGCCTCGCGCAGCGGGGACCGTGCGCCCGTCTGTCGGTCGAGGACGACGGAGTGGGGATGAACCTTGCTGAAGACCGTCCCTCGTTCGTCCCGTTCCAGCGCGGTTCCACCGCCGGCACCGGCGGAGAGAAGAGCACGGGCCTCGGTCTCGCCATCGTGCAACGCATCGTCGAGGCCCACGGCGGAGGCCTGTTCGTCGAGAGCGCGCCAGGTCGCGGGACCTGCGCGGGGTTCGAGCTCCCGTGCGTCAATTGAATCGCGCGCGGGTGAAGGCTCGATGGAGATTGCCGGGGGCGGGACTCGAACCCGCATGCCGCTCACGCGGCGTGGGATTTTAAATCCCCTGCGTCTGCCATTCCGCCACCCCAGCGCAGGTTGCCCGCGTTCCCGCTCGTCTCGTCATTCCCTCGATCCGTGGAGTCGGCGTTCCGGCCCCGGATCGAATAGGTCGCGCCGAACTCACCCCACCGATCCGACCGAGGCTCCCACGCGTCGATGGCGGTCTCCGTGACCGCCCGCGCCGCACAGGACTGGCCCACGCCGCGGACTGTGCGGCATCCCCCTGGGCCGGTCCAGCCTCTGCGCGCGAGGGCGACTGACCGCGCCCCGAGGCGCGCAACCCGGGCACGCGCCCTCCGATCGCCGCCACCGACCCCTCGCGCTCCGAGCCCGCCCATTTCGGCTTGACCCGACCCGGATCGCCCCGGATCGTCCCGCATCCGTATGTCCATGTCCCGACGTCTTCTTGGTGCGCTCCCAGCGCTGTTCGCCGTGTTCCTCCCGACCGCGTGCGGCGACGTCACGAACGATCCCGACGCGGGGCCGGCCGCGGACGCAGGACCGGCCACCGACGCGGGGCCGGCCGCGGACGCTGGGCCCGATTCGGACGCCGGACCTGGCACCGATGGAGGGACGGGCTCGGTCGTCACGACCTGCCCCGGCGCGTCGCGGCCGCCGCTCGCCGGCAGCGCCGTGTGCGAAGCGACCCCAGGCGACGCCGCCCTGCTCATCACCGCGGACATCCTCACCCCGGAAGGGGTGCTCGCGGGTGGCCAGGTGCTGGTGGACGCGACCGGAACGATCGCGTGCGTGGGGTGCGACTGTGCGTCCGCGGCGGGCGCCGCGGCGGCCACCCGGCTCGACTGTCCCGACGGAGTCGTGTCCCCGGGCCTGATCAACGCCCACGAACACATGACCTTCCAGGGGCGCCCCTACACCCGCACCGACGAGCGGTACGAGCACCGACACGACTGGCGGCGCGGTCTGCACGGGCATACCCGCATCGGGTCGCGGATGGGCACGCGGGAAGAGATGGTGTGGGCCGAGATCCGCATGGTCATGAGCGGGGCCACCTCGATCAACGGTTCCGGTGGTCCGGACGGCTTCCTGCGGAACCTGGATCGATCGAACAACGGCGCCCTCATGCAGCCGTCGGTCGAATACGACACATTCCCGCTCGACGACTCGAACGGGACCCAGGCCACCTCGGGCTGCAGCTACGGGATGACCCCGACGACGGCCTCGCAGATCGCGCGCAACGATTCCTATACGCCGCACATCGCCGAAGGCATCGACGGTTCCGCGCAGAACGAGTTCGCCTGCACGAGCTCGACCGACGGTGGTGGCAACGACGTGATCGGCGCGCAGACCGCCGTCATCCACGCGGTCGCGCTCGCACCCGCCGACATCGCGGCGATGGCGGCCGACAACGCGATGCTCATCTGGTCACCGCGTTCGAACGTCACCCTCTACGGGGACACGGCGCGGGTGACGGAGTACGACCGCCTGGGCGTGCCGATCGCGCTCGGAACGGACTGGGTCTTCACGGGCTCGATGAACATGGTGCGCGAGCTGCAGTGCGCCGACGCGCTGAACGCCGACTACATGGGCGGACACTTCAGCGACGAAGATCTCTGGCGGATGGCGACGCTGAACGGCGCCATCGCGACGGCCACCGACGACGCCGTCGGAGCCATCACGGTCGGCCGTATCGCCGACCTGGCCGTGTACGACGGGCGCGTGCATCCGCTGCACCGCGCGGTCATCGATGCCGAACCCGCGGACGTGGCCCTCGTGCTGAGGAGCGGCGTGCCGCTCTTCGGCGAGGCGAGCACCGTCCCGGCGCTCCGCGATGGCGCCGCGTGCGACACCCTCGACGTCTGCGGGGCCTCGCGGCGGGTCTGCGTGTCGCGCGAGACGGGCATGACCCTCGCGGCCCTGCAGAGCGCCATCACGGACCCCTACCCGCTCTTCTTCTGTGGCGAGCCCGAGGGGGAGCCCTCGTGCGTGCCGGCGCGCGTGGCATCGACGGCCTCTGTGATGGGCTCCACCGTGTACTCGGGGATCAGGAGCGCCGGGGATTCGGACGGGGACGGGCTCCCCAACGCAGAGGATCTCTGCCCGTCGGTGTTCAGCCCGATTCGCCCCATGGATCAGGGTGCCCAGCCCGACGCGGACGCCGACGGCATCGGGGACGCATGCGATGCGTGTCCCCTCGAGGCGGGCACCGCGACCTGCGCCCCGGCGGACCCGGGTGACCGGGATCGCGACATGGTCCCCGACGCGTCGGACAACTGCCCGACGACTCCGAACATGGGCCAGGAGGACGCCGATGGCGACGGCAAGGGCGACGCTTGCGATCCTTGCCCCGCGGATCCCAACCCGGGCGCGGCCGCGTGCCCGGCCTCGATCTACGACGTGAAGACCGGCCGCGTCGCGGTCGGCTCCGTCACCCGCGTCGTCGGCGTGGTGACCGCCACGGGCGCCAACGGTCTGTTCCTCCAGGTCACGGCGGACGACCCCGACTTCGCCGGCGAGGACAACTCCGGCGTCTTCGTCTACACCCGCACGGCTCCGACCCAAGCCCGAGGCGATCGAGTCGCCGCGGAAGGGATGGTCTCGACCTTCCAGGGGCAGATCCAGATCACCGCGTCGATGCTGGCGCCCCTCGGGACGACGGCCGTCCCTGCCCCGGTGGTCGCCACCCCCGCCACCGTCGCCACCGGCGGTGCGCGCGCGTCCGCGCTGGACGGCGTGCTCGTGCGCGTCGAGTCCGTGACCGTCGCGACGACAGGCGCCTCCTTCGGCGTCGAGGGCGGGCTGACCATCGGGAACTTCCTGTTCACGCTCGCGCCCGCAGCCGGGGTCGGCGAGGCCTTCACGTCGATCACCGGCGTGCTCGGGACCCGCACCGGCTGGGGCGGGTCGAACCTGATGGCGCGTGACGCGGCGGATTTCGTCGCGGGAAGCGTGCGCCTCGCCGCCCTCGGGCCGTCGATCTCCTTCGCACGGGTGGGCCGCTCGAGCGCGCCCACGTTCCCGGCACCGCTCACCGTCCAGCTGTCCCGCGCCGCGTCGACCGACACCCTCGTGACGGTGCGGAGCAGCGGTCCGGAGGCCACGGTGTCGAACGTCACCGTGCCCGCGGGGGCCGCCTCCGCGGTGGTCCCGGTGACGGCCATGACGGCCTCGGGCATGCCCGTCACGATCACCGCGACGCTGGGCGCCGACGTCCGGACCGCGGAGGTCCGCACCCTCGGTGCGACCGAGGCCCCCCGGGCGTTCACCCTCTCGCCCGGCACCGCGCGCGTGTTCACGTCCGCGGCGGCCACCTTCACGCTGGCGCTCGACGTCCCCGCGCCCGCGGGCGGGGTGTCGTTCGGGCTGGCCGACACCACCGGCAGCCGCGTCCCCGCGACCGTCAGCATTCCCGAGGACGCGCTGGAGGTCCGCTTCGACCTCATCGGCGGGCCGATGCCCGCGACGGGCACGCTCACCGCGTCCGCGTCGTTCGGCACACCTCAGAGCGCCGCGATCACCGTCGCGTCGGGGCTCCCCGGTCGCGTCGTCATCAACGAGGTCGACTATGACCAGCCCGGTGCAGGCGACAGCGCCGAGTTCATCGAGCTGATGAACCCAGGCGTCGACAGCGTGGACCTCACGGGCATGGTGCTCGTGCTGGTGAACGGCAGCGGGGGCGCCGAGTACGGCCGGGTGGCGCTCAGCGGCGCGCTGGCCCCCGGGGGCTATCTCGTGATCGGCATCGCGGGTCAGATGCTCACCCTCCCGACCGGCGCCCGCAGGCTCGATTTCCCGGCCACCGTGACGGCCATCCAGAACGGCTCCCCGGACGGCATCGCGTTGCTCGACGCCTCGGGGACGTTGCTCGACGCGGTCTGCTACGAGGGCGCGATGACGAGCGCCTCGATCGGCGGGCGCGTGTACTCGCTCGTCGAGGGCACGGCGACCACCGCGACCGACCTCGGCAGCGGCTCGCTTGTCCGCGCTCCGAACGGCAGCGACACCGACGACGCCAGCGTGGACTGGTCGCTGTCGACGACGCCCACGCCGGGCGCCTCGAACGCCGCTGGGATGTGATCAGCCGGGCGCGAGCGCGCGCGTCAGCCGCTCGATCGCCCCGGCCGTGCGCACCCCGTACCAGAACAGGTCCTTGCCGGAGACGAGCACGACACGCCCTGGGAACCCCAGGGCTTCGAGCTCGTCTCGCTCCGCTTCGCCGAACCGAAACGGCTCGTCGGGCAGCAGGATCTTGTCGGGATTCCGCTGCCTCAACTCCTCGATCGCGAATCGGGGGTAGCGGGTATCCCGGGCCTCGGCCGGGCGCTCCGGGGCCGTGCCGAGATCGGCCGCGAGGGGGTAGCGCCGGGCGCGCGTCGAGAAGACGTTGTCCGCACCGGCGAGGCGCAGAACGTCGCTGGCGTACGTTCGCCCATCGATGCTCATCCACGGGTCCTTCCAGATGGCGACCAGCGCGCTCCCCCGCGGCGCCGTCGACGACTCGGCGCGCGCCACCGCCGCATCGAGGGACGAGAGCCACGGCTGGGCAGCGGCCTCGGCGCGCAGCAGCCGGGCCGTCTGCTCGAGGTGAGCGCCCGCGTCACGCACCGTGCGCGGGAACGACACGAAGACCGGCACGCCGAGACCGATCAGCGCTTCCACGTCGCGACGGCTATTTTCCTCTTGGTTCGCGAAGACCAGCTCCGGTGCGAGCGCCGCCACGGCGGACACGTCGATGTTCTTCGTGCCACCGACGCAAGGCACCGCCTCGATGCGCCCCGCCGGCTCCTCACACCAGTCCGTCCGCCCCACCAAGCGCTCGAGGCCCACCAGCGCCACGATCGTCTCGGTCTCGCTCGGCACGAGCGAGACGACCCGCCGCGGGACACGGGGCACACTCACGATCCGACCGAGGGCATCCTCGACGTCCATCACGCACGCTCCTGCGGGGCCGCGCCGACGCTGCCCGCGGCCGGAGGGCTACACGCACCGAGGCACCCGCGCCACGCGTCCACCGACGACCTAGATCTCGGAATTCCACTCTCGGCGCAACGGGCAAAGGCTTTGCGCGCACGAGGTACGGAGTGGTAGGCTCTCGGCCTCCATTGGATCCACCGATCCGCCGTTCTCGAGATGTCGACGAGCCCGCACGACAGCCCCCGCATGGACAGCAAGAAGGTCAAGGAAGTCCTCGTCGCCGCGGGGATCGAGGTGTACCGAACGCGGCCGGCCGAGGTTCACGTCGCGGAGCGGATCAGGCTCCACATCATGGACTCGGGCATCCGCGTCGTGCCGGGAGACCCTTTCGGCGTGGCCTTCACCGTGCGGTCCCAGCGCTCGGACTTCCCCGAGGAGGTCGAGGCGTCGAGCGTGTTCGACCGACTGCGCGAGGTGGTCGGCGCGGCCGCCCTCTCCCGCGGATACGCCGAGCGTGGCAGCAGCACGACGCCCGTGAAGGATCCGAGCGACGGGGAGCGGCTCCTCGACGTCTGGCACGACATCACCTTCGAGAAGGCCGGCTGCGATGCCGACGCGATGCTCGATGAAGTCCGATGGGCCCTCGGGCTCGAGCGCTACATCGGGCCGTCCGGCAGCTCCGAGCAGTGAGCTCCGGCCAGGCGTCGGGCTCGGACGGGGCCGACCCGATCGGCCGAGCGGCCCGGCCTCACTCGTCGATCTTCACGTCCACCGCGAGCGGTCCCTTCGGGCCATCGCGAAGTTCGAAGCGCACGACTTGCCCCTCGCGCAGCGAGCGAAAGCCTTCGCCTGGGAGCTGCGAGTAGTGAACGAAGACGTCGGGCCCTTCATCGTGACTGATGAATCCCCAGCCCTTGGCATTGTTGAACCACTTGACCGTACCGACTGCCATGCGCGCTCCTGCCGTCGAACGGCGCCCCAGCCGACCCGACGCCCCCCTGGGCGTCGAGCGCCGACGTGGATGCTCCGCAGCGCAGTCGCCCCTCGACTGCCGCGCGCGGACCAAGCCCACGTCTCCGCCCCCCGCAACGGCGCGATGGTAGGATGGTCAGGGTGTGAGTCAAGGCTCCCATGCGCCGCCCGCCGGCACGGAGCGCGCAGGTTCGTGCGCCCGCCGCCGAGCGCCCCGGACGCACCGCGATGATCTGGGAGACACCGATAGGTGGGGTCGCCTGGGCCGTCCTCGACCTCGAGACGACGGGCTGCGATCCGCTCGTCGACCGGATCTGCGAGGTCGCCATCCACCGGGTGCAACGGGGCGTGTGCGTCGACCGGTGGGCGAGCCTCGTGCACCCTGGGGTGTCGGTCGGAGGGTCGTACGCCGTGCACGGCATCGACGACCATCAACTGCGCGACGCACCGACGCTGAGGGCGCTCGCCGAACCGCTCGCGGCGCGGCTCGAAGGGGCCATCGTGGTCGGCCACGCCATCGCGTTCGACCTCGCATTCCTCGGCGCGGCCGCGGCCCGTGGCGAGGTCGGCCCGATGCCGACGCGTGCCCTCGACACCCGCGCGTTGGCCCAGCGCGCGCTCCGGACGGGGAGCACGGCGCTCGCGTCGCTCGCCCGCGATCTCGGCCTGCCGGAACCGACCCACCGAGCGGAACCGGACGTCCTCGCCACGCGGGCCCTCTTCGATCGCGTGGTGACGGAGTTGCGCCCGCGCACGCCCCACGACCTCTGGCAGGCCCAGCAGGTCGCCGGTCCCGCGACGATGCGAACGGACGTCGCGCAGCAACTCGCCGCGGGGCTGGCGCGGGAGCGAATGGTGGACATTCGCTACCGGGTCCCCGGCCGCGATCCGTTCATCGACCGGCTGGCGGTGTCGGCGCTTCGCCCCCCGTGGGTGGACGGCTGGCTCGCTGGGAAGGGCGTCCGACGCACGCTCCGAGGCGACCGGATCCTCTGGGCCGAGGTCGCTGACGAGGCCATCCCGACGGCGCGCCGGGTCAAGGGCAGAGGCGAGTGATCCCCCAGCCCCCGCCGTCGAGCGCCTCGTAGAGGACACGGTCGTGGAGGCGGTGCTCGCCCTCCACCCAGTACTCGATGCTGAAGGGCAGAACACGATAGCCGCCCCAGTGGGGAGGCCTCGGAACGGCGCGGCCTTCGTACCGGGCCTCCACCTCTTCGACCCGGAGGAGCAGTTCATCCCGCGAGCCCACCGGGCGGCTCTGCGCGCTCGCCCACGCGCCGAGCTGGGAGATCCGGGGCCTCGAGGCGAAGTAGGCGTCGCTCCGGGATCCGGGGGCACGATCGACGCGCCCTTCGATGCGGAACTGAACCCGCTCGGTGGTCCAGTGGAAGCAGAGGGCACCCCAGGGATTCTCCTCGAGCTCGCGCGCCTTTCGGCTCTCCTGGTTCGTGTAGAACCAGAACCCCTCGGCATCGACCTCCTTCACGAGCACGCAGCGCGCCGAGGGCCGACCACGGGCGTCGGCCGTCGCGAGCACGCACGCCTGCGCCTCCCACGGCTCCGTCTTCTCGGCGCGTGCACGAACCTCGAGAAACAACGCGATGGGATCGGCGGGCATGGTGGTCACGGCCTGGTTCTAGCGAAGAACGCCCACGACGCCCGCGACGGCGTGCGTTGACGCGGCGAGGGCGCGCGGCGGGGCCGCGGGGCCGTCGTGGCGCATCGCGCAGGACTCACGGCACGCGCTCCCCTTGTGCTAGCGTCTCCGCTCCTCACGCCCCGGACGAGCACGATGGACGCGACGGCCGAAGAGCTCATCGCGCGGCTGCGCCGCAACCCCGACGACCCGACGGCCTACGCCGCGCTGAAGTCCCACTACCATCGGGCTGGAGACGTCGCCTCGCTCGCCAATCTCCTCGAAGGATGGGCCGCGCGCAGCCCGGATCCGGGCGCTGCTGCGCAAGCCTTCCACGAGGCGGCCGAGCTGGCGTGGGGCCGGCTCTCCGACGCGGCTCGGGCAGCGCGCCTCTACGAGGCGGCGCTCGAGCGCCATTCCTTGCACCCCGAGGCGGGAGAGCGACTCGCCCTGCTGTTCGAGGACCTCGGAGACTTTCCGAGGCTGGCCAACTTGCTCGAGCGGCGCGCGGAAGCCCTGGCCTACGCGCAGGCCGACCCTCGGGACCTCGCCGCGATTCAGGAGCGGCTCGGGCAGCTGTGGCAGCACTCCTTCGAGCGCGCCGACAAGGCCCTGGTGCACTACCGCCGGGCCTTCGAGCTCGACCCCACCCGGGTGCCCGCGATCTACGCCGCCCGGGAGATCTACCGGCAAGCCGGCAACGCCAAGGCCGCCGCCGCGCTCTGCGACCTCGAGAGCAAGGCCGAGCCCGACCCCGGACGCAAGGTCGCGCTGCTTCGCGAGCTCGCGCACGCGCGCGGCACCGAGCTCGGGGACTTCGAAGGCGCCGTGGCCGCCCTGAAGCGGGCACTCGGCATCGCGCCGGGAGATGTCGAAGTTCTCGAGGATCTCGCCCGTGTCCACCTCGCGCGCGCCGCGCAGCAGGGCGACGCGCCCAGCGCGGCGGCCGAGCGAGAACGCGCGGCCGACGTGTTCCACCAGCTCGCTCAGCAACGACGACCGGCCGACGCCGTGCCGCTGCTCGAGAGCGCCCTCGACGCCATGCCGATCCACGAGCCGGCCCTCGCGTTGCTCGAACGCATCGCGGAGCAGGTCGGCCATTTCGAACTCTTGCCCGGACGCTGGGTCGCCTACCTCGCGAGCGCGCCGTCGACGCCCGCCTCGCGGACCCGGCGCAAGCGACTGGCGAAGGCCTACCTCGACGCGGGCCAGCGCGACTATGCGATCACCTGCCTCGAGTGGCTGCTCGAGGAAGGCGACGCCGAAGCGGCCGAACAACTGGTGGAGTTCTATCGGCGCTCCGGACGAGAGAAGGACATGTTGCGGGCCTTGGAGGTCAGCGTCCGCGGGCTGGACCCGCGCGCGCGCGCGCCGAAGCTGCGCGAATTGATGGAGATGCAGGCCCTTCGAGGGGACGAGGCGGCCGCCGTGCAGACCGCACGCAGCCTCCTCGATCTCGAGCCGGCGGACATGGACGCGCTCGGCCGCGTCGAGTCGCACCTGCGACGGCGCGCCGAGTGGTTGGAGCTGCGAGACTTCCTGCTCGCGGCCGCGAGGGCGCCTGGGCTCACGGTCGAAGCGCGTCGTCAGCGCCAGCGCGAGGCCGCGATCCTGTCCGAGCGGCGCCTCGCCGACCCGGCGGCGGCCATCGGTGCCTGGAACGGCCTCGTCGCGCTCGATCCCACCGACCGGGAAGCGCTGGACATGCTCGGCCGACTTCTCGAGGACGCCCAGCGCTGGGACGAACTCGTCCCCGTGTTGGAGAGGGAAGCAGCGAACGCCACGACGACCGAGGAACGAGCCGACGCGTTCGCCCGACTCGCGAGCGTGCATCGCGAACACCGGGGCGACCTGCCCGAGTCGATCGCGGCGCTCCGTAGCCTGCAATCGCTCGTCCCGGACGACGACCAGGTCCTCGCCGCGCTCTCGGACGCGTTGCTCGAGGCCCACGCATGGGGCGAAGGGATTCCTCTCCTGCGGCGCAGGATCGAGGACGCCGACGGCACGGCCCGGGCCGAGTTGTTGCGCGTGCTCGCGCGGACTCTGGAAGGGCCGACAGCGGACGTCGAGGGTGCCTTTGCATCGTGGGCCCGGGTGCTCGAAGACGCGCCAGGCGACCCCGAGGCCCTCGAGCGGATGGAAGCTATCGACGTTCGCGCCGGCCACGCCGAGCGGCTGCTCGACACGCTGGCGTACCGGGCCGACCTGGAGGTCGGTGCCACGCGCTCGGCGACACTGCGCCGCATGGGCGAGATCGCCGAGGCGCAGCTGGGGGACGCGGAGCAGGCGTCGGAATTCTTCGCCCGCGCGTTCCAGTTGACCCCCGGCGACGATCGCGTGCTCGACGCCATGTGCACCGCCCACACCCGCGCGGGCCGTCACCGCGAGCTCGTCATGCTCCTGCGCGAACGGAGCCTGGCGACCGACGACGTGCGCCTGAGGACGTCGATGTCTCGACGGATCGCGCGCGTGCTTTCCACCCATGTTCGCAACGACGACGCCGCCGCGGAGGCCTACGGGCAGGTCCTCGAAGCGGGCGAGGACGCCGAGGCGCTGACGTTCCTTCTCACCCACGCCGAGCGGGCCGACGATCTCGACGCGATGGACTCTCTGAGCGGCAGGCTCGGGGCCATCACCTCCGACCCCCAGACGCGGTGTGCCCTCAACATCGAGCGCGCACGGCGGCTCGCCGATCGCATGGACCGCCCACTCGACGCGGTCGCGCTGCTTCGCGCGATCGTCGAGGACGTCGCGCCCCCGAGTCTCGAGGCGCTCGAACTGCTGGCCGCGATCTGTACGCAGATGGGCGACCGAGCCGGCGTCGCCGACGCGCTCGAACGCTCGCTGATGGCCACGACGAGCGCCCCGCTGCGCGCGCGGCAAGCGCGGGCCCTCGCCGACGTGGTCGAGCACGAACTGCACGACGCCGGACGCGCGATCCGGGCGCTGCAAGCGTGGTCCGAAGCCGAACCGCATGAGGACGAACCGGTCCGCCGGCTCGTCGCGCTCCTGGAGCAGGGACAGCACTGGCAGCCCCTCGTCGGAGCGCTGGACCGCCTCTCCGTTCTGGTCGGCGAGGACGAACGCGGGGCCGTGCTGCGCAGGGCCGCCCGCGTCTCGGCGGAGCACCTCTCGGACGCCGAGGGCGCGTGGGCCCGCCTCGCAGGACGGGTGGCGGCGGGCGATGCCGACGCCGAGGCGCTCTTGCGCGAGGTATGCCGGAGGAGCGGACGAGGCCCACAGCTCGCCGACCTCTACGCGTCCATCGCCGAGGCAGCCTCCGATCCCGACGAGAAGAGTCGTCGCTGGATCGACGCCGCGAGGGCCCACGAGGACAGCTCCGGGCAGACGGCGGCCGCGCTCGAGGCGCTGCTCAAGGCCTTCTCGCTCGACCTCGACGACCCCGCGCTGCTCGACGAGGTCGACCGCCTCGCCACCGGCGCGACGGCATGGTCTCGACTCGCGCAAGTCTACGACACGCTGTTCCGCCGCGAGGCCGATCGCGTTCGCAAGGTCCGCCTGTTGCTGCGTCACGCCACGATCCTCGAGGGCCCCGCGGCAGCCCCGTCGGCGGCGCTCGACCGAGCCCTTCGGGCCTACGCCCTGATGCCCGAGAGCGACGAGGTGCTCGCGATCGCGGAAGGCCTCGCGTTCCGCGCCGGGCGCGCCTCGGAGCTCCTCGAGGTCTACGATCGGCGCCGCACGGCGGCCGTGGACGACGCCGGGCGCGTCGACGCGCTGCTTCGCGCCGCCACGCTGTGCGAAGGGACGCTTCGGGACCGCGGACAGGCCCTCGTGCGCTTTGCACAGGCCATCGCCCTCTCGGTGCGGAGCGCGGAGCTCACACCCGCCATCGAGCAGTGCGCCCTGGATCTCGATCGTGCCCGCCCGCCGCGCGGCGCCCCCGGCGTCATCCAGGGTCTGGTGGACACCTATCTCGCGCTTGCCGCGAGCATGCAGGACGACGCGGCGGGTGCGGCTGCGCTCGCAGTTCGCGCCGCAGGCTTGCTCGACCGCGTGCTCCGCGATCCAGCACGCGCGTGGTCCGTGCTCGCCGCGGCCGTTTCGGAGGCACCGGCGTACGCACCGGGACTCGATGCACTCGAGTCCCTGGCCACGTCGCCTGCGCAAGGCGCCGCCCTCGATCGCCTGCTGGCAAGGTGGATCGACGAGGCGCTCGACGCGCGCACCGCAGCCACGCTGATGCGCCGCCGGGGCCTCTGGCTCGACCGCTTGGGTCGGGTCTCCGAGGCCGCGGACGTGTACGCGAGGCTCCGGACGCTGACCCCCGCGGCAGCGGACGTGCGCGCGGCCCTCCGCGAGGCACTCCGGCGCGCCGCGCGACATCAGGAACTGCTCCTCGCCCTCGAGCTCGAGCTCGCCAAGTACCCGGTCGATGCGGGCCACGAACAGGCGCTTCGCAAGGAGATCGCCCGGACGTGGGAGCGGGGTCTGAAGAATCGCTGGGAAGCGCTCGAGGCGTGGGAGAAGGTGCTCGCCCGAGAGCCCGCCGATGTCGAAGCCCGCGCCGCGGTCGACCGGCTTCGGAAGGGTTCGACCTCGACCGACGAGGACACCGGAACGGTCGAACTCGACACGGGCGACGTGAAGCTCGACGAGTCCCTGCGCGCCACGTCCGACCCCACGAGTCCGCAGGTCGCGGCCCCGTCCGCCTCCGCGGGAGAATCCTCGGGTTCGGGTCGTGGACGGCACGACGCGGTCTCGGACGATGCCGAGGCCCTTCTGCTGCGCCAACGACGCGTCCCGAGCGCGCTCTCGAACGACTCGGCCACGGGCGAGCTCGACGTCCAGGATCTCGCCCTCGACACCGATGATGCCGACCCCTTCGACGACGAAGGCCTCCGGTCGGGCGACTTCGTGGAGGTCGAGTCCCAGCAGCGCGGCCTCGACACCGGGGTGATCGAGGTTCGACCGCTCGCCCACGCCGACGAACTCGACGCCGACGAACTCGACGCCGACGAACTCGACGCCGACGAACTCGAAGCCGACGAACTCGAAGCCGACGAACCCGCAGCGGTCGGCCTCCAGCAGCACGCGCGCAGGCCCGCGCCGGCCCCGCTCGACGCGGACGAGCTCGACGGGAGCGAACTGCTCGAGGCCGACGACGCGGACGAGCAGGAACTCGACCCCGAGGCCCTGGAAGACGAGAACGACCCCGCACCGTCCAGCGCACGACCCTCTCCGTGAACCCTCTGCGGCCCCCTTCTTCGACGACGCGCACGGTTCGTCGATCCCTGCCCCCTTCCGCTGCATTCCACACGAGGCCCGATGGACCCCCGACCCCTCCGATCGTCCAGCCCCCCCCTCGCCATCGAGCTCGAGATCGAGATGCCAGCATCGGCAGAACGGGAGGTCGTGTTCGGAGGACGCGCCGTCGCCGAGTGGCTCGGTGAGGATGCCCTCCGCTTCCTGGACGCGCTCCGCCGCGCCGGGCTCATGCGAGCGCTGGTGGGCGACGAACTGCTGCGCATCGTTGCCGCAGCGAAGAGCCGAGGGCTCGACGCCCGGGCCGACGTGGTGGAACTGTACTACGAGGGGTCGGCTTCATCGGACGTGGGCGCGGCCCGTGGCCTCGAGGACCGCGTCCTGCTCGTGCTTCATCGCGTGCCCGCCACCGCTCCAGGGCTCGTCGCGCGACTCGCCGCGCTGCTTCCGGAACTCGGCGGCATCGTGCTCGAGCGGATCGGTGGCGCCGACGACGGGCCGCTCGTGCTCCGGAGCGGAGAGCACCTCGCGGCCGTCTTGAACGACTACGAGGAGCTGCTCCATACGGACGAGATCGACCTCCGCGAGATCGAAGCGCGGCGCGCACGGAACGAAGGGCCGATGGTGACGGTGCGGGGCCTGGTGCGCGCCACCAACGTGCTCCTCGACCGGCACGGCGTGTCCGCCCGGCTGGTCGAGCTCAAGCTCGACGAGCACCGGGAGGCCTACGTCTCGGTGACCATCGATGCCGCGATCGACCTCGTGCGCGGTGGATGGCTCGGGGACGACGAGTTGGAGGACGCCATGGAGCTCGCGGGGTGGTGACGACGCGCGCGCGCGCCCGCAGAAACGGCGCGTTCACCGGATGAAGGTGACGTTGTCCTCGACCGGCTGCCGCGCGGTGCGGGCGCGGTTCGCGGCGGCGGCGGGGTCCTCGTAGCCCAGGGCGACCCCGAACAAGATCGACACCTCGTCGCCCATCCCCGCCACTTGCCGAGCGACGTCCGGGAAGGTCGCGAGTGCGGCCTGGGCGCAGGTCCCGAGCCCTTCCGCATGGGCGGCGAGCATCAGCGCCTCGAGCCAGCAGCCGACGTCGAGCGCCCCGTACAGCCCGAAGCTCCGGTCGATCCCCACGAGCGCGACGTGCGGCGCATCGAACGCCGCGAAGTTGCGCATCCACGCCGCTCGACGGGCTGCTCCGTCGTCGCGTGCCACGCCCATCGCTTCGTAGAGGACCTTGCCGCAGGCCTTTCGGTGCGAGGCGTAGGGCTCCGGGTAGTCCCCTGGAAACGCGACGTCCGGGCACGGAAGGCGCGCGGTGGCCGCCTCCTCCATCGCGCGCGTGAAGCGCACCCGCGCGTCGCCCGACAAGAGCCAGACGCGCCATGGCTGGATGTTGCACCACGACGGGGCCCGCTGCGCGAGCCGGAGCACACGGAGGAGCGTCTCGTCAGGGACCTCGGTCGGAAGAAACGCGCGGACGCTGTGCCGGGATTCGAGCACCTCGGAGAGCCTCATCGGACAGGTGTAGCGCCTCTCGCGATCGTAGAGGAGGGGCCACCGGCCCGGGCCACGGGCCCGTTCGGTTGCAGGGGCGGGGCGCCGGCCCCATCGTCCGAACCATGTCCGTCCGATTCCCTCAGCTCTCGTTCGGCACGCCCCGAAAGCTCCCGCGTGCGAGCGAACTGCAGGGGCGGGTCGTCGTCCTCGACATCGCCTTCGCCGCCGAGGGCTCGGGCACGAGCTTCGACAAGGTCACGCGGAAGCTGATCGACGGCCTCGGCCCGCGCCTGGCGATGTGGGTGGACCACCACGACCACGTCCTGCACGCGCGCTACGCGGACGACCCGCGCTTCGTCCTCTCGACGAAGGCCGAACACGGCGCCTGCCCAGAGATGATCACCCCGGAGCTCGTCGAGCGCGCGGGCCCGGTGGACACGCTGTGTTGCCACGGCGACTTCGACGGCCTCTGCTCCGCGGCGAAGTGGATCCTCGGCGGGGTCGAGCCCTATCCCGGAGCCGATGACGACGCGCGCGCCATCGACACCCGGATCGGCACGCCCGGCGAACGCGGCATGATCATCGATCGTGCGTTGCGCGCCCGGCCGAGGGACGATGGCCTGAAGGGGCTCGTCGTGCGCTTCCTCGCGACGGGCGCGACCGATTCGAACCTCTTCGTCCCGATCCGCGAGGCGGCGGAAGAGGTGCGGCGCATGGAGGATGAGGCGCGCCGGATCGCCCGCGGCTACGAGGTCGAAGGCGGGATCGCCGTCGTCGACGCCCGCGGCGCGAAGTCGTTCGACAAGACCTACCTGCTGCTCCTCGGGCAGGAGCGCGCGCGCATCTCGGTCGTGCATGACGACACCACGGTCACCGCGGCGGCCCCCTTCGACTCGGGCGTCGATCTGCTCTCCCTGCTCGGCCTCGACGGCGGCATGCCGACGCGGGTCAGCCTTCCGCGGGAGCGCCTCGACCACGTGCTCGACCGTCTCCGCGCCGTCCCCTGAGCCGCCCCGGATTTGATCCCCCGGAAGCCTTTGCTATACCGGGCCATGGCACTTCCCCTCTCGTTCTTCGAGCGCCTCCCCAAGACCGATCTCCACGTCCATCTGGACGGTTCACTGCGCCTCGAGACGATCCTCGAACTGGCCGAGCAAGATGGCATCGCCCTGCCCGGCTCGACCCCGGCCGAGCTCGCGAAGGCGATGCACCTCGGGGAGAACACCGGCTCGCTCGTCGAGTACCTGAAGGCGTTCGACGTCACGCTGAAGGTCCTCCAGACGGAGCAGGCGCTCGTGCGGGTCGCACGGGAACTCGCCGAGGACGCCGCGCGCGAGAACGTTCGTTACATGGAGGTGCGCTACGCGCCGATGCTGCACACCCGCAAGGGGCTGCGTCTGACCACCGTCGTGGAGGCCGTCCTCGAGGGCCTCTGGCAGGCGAAGGACCGATTCGGCATCGAGTCGAACGTCATCATCTGTGGCATCCGGAACATCTCCGCCGAGAGCTCCCTCGAGATGGCCCAATTGGCCGTGGCGTACAAGGGCCGCGGCGTGGTGGCCTTCGACCTCGCGGGGGCCGAGTACGACCATCCGGCCAAGCATCACAAGGCCTCGTTCCAGCTGGTCCGCGACAACAACATCAACGTCACGATCCACGCGGGCGAGGCCTACGGTCCAGAGTCGATCCACCAGGCGCTGCACGTCTGCGGCGCGCACCGCATCGGGCACGGCTGTCGGCTCCGTGAGGACGGTGACCTGCTCCACTACATCAACGATCACCGCATTGCGCTCGAGTGCTGCCCCAGCTCGAACGTGCAGACCGGCGCGGTGCGGGACCTCGCGACGCACCCGATCAAGCTCTATCACGACCTCGGACTGCGGGTGACGGTGAACACCGACAACCGGCTCATCACCGACACGACCGTGTCGAAGGAGCTGTGGCTCTGCCACACGCAGGCCGGCATGACCGTGGCGGAGATCAAGCACATGATCATGAACGGCTTCAAGGCCGCGTTCCTGCCGTTCCACGTCAAGCAAGCGTACCTGCGTCGGATCGCCAAGGAACTCGCCGCCGTCCGGGAGGACGAAGACACCGTCGAGGGCACCGCGGTCGCGACGCCGGTCTGAGTTCGACCGCTCGTTCGGCCCCTGCACCGGCTTCACAGGACGTCCATGCCCCTTCCGATGCTGCACTCCAAGCCCGCCGTTCCGACCGCCCACGAAGGCGTCGAAGGCCGCCACGACGAGGGGCCCGAGTCCACGTACAAGACGCATCGCCGGTTCGACCGGGCCGCGCGCTTGTTCACCGAACCGGGGCTCCACGCCCTCATGGGCGCACGCGTCCTCGTGTTCGGGATGGGCGGCGTCGGATCGTTCGCGGCCGAGGCGCTCGCGCGCAGCGCCGTCGGCGAACTCGTGCTCATCGATTTCGACGATGTGTGCGTCACGAACACCAACCGTCAGCTGCACGCGATGCGCGGGGCCATCGGCAAGCCGAAGGCCGACATCATGGCCGAGCGGCTCGCCAAGGTGAGCCCGACGTCCCGGATCGAACCCGTGCGCAAGTTCTACGAGCCCGCGCTCGCCGACGAGCTGCTCGCAGGTCGCATCGACCACGTCGTGGACGCGATCGACAGCCTCACGGCGAAGGCCCACCTGCTCGCGACGTGCCTCGCCCGCGGGATCCCCATCGTGTCGTCGATGGGCGCAGCCGCTCGCCTCGATCCGACGCGGGTACGTACCGCCGACCTCGCCGACACCGAGGGCTGCCCGCTCGCTCGCGATGTGCGACGCCTGCTGCGAACGAACCATGGATTGACGGTCGAACGCGGACGCCCGATCGGCATCACCGCCGTGTTCAGCGACGAGACGCCGATCCCGCCCTCCCCCGTGTCCTACGACGAAGGGCAGGGGTTCGTGTGCGTGTGCCCGAACAAGGACAACGGGGTGTACACCTGCGACCGGCGAACCCGCATCGACGGCTCGGCCTCGTTCGTGACCGGGACGTTCGGCCTCGTCGCCGCGAGCGTGGTCGTGCGCACCATCACGGGCCGCTGACGCGGGCCCGCCGCGCGTCGGCGAGAGACTACGGCGGCCCCGGCTCGAACGAGAGCAAGAGTTCCTCGGCTTCGTCGATCATCGCCGTGCGCGGCGGCTCGGGAATGTCGAGCGTACGGAGTCGAGCCACGTGCGCTCCGAGGGCGGCCACGTCATCACTCAGTTCGGCAAGTCGAGCGCGTCCGAGGAGGCAGCGCCCGGCCGCCGTCGGATCGCCGAGCGCCGCCCACTGCTCGCCTGCGAGGGCATAGGCTTCGTCCGCGGCCGGACGCGTCGAGCCTGCCCGCGCGGCGAGGATGTCTCCCCGGAGCTCGAGCGCGAGGGCCTGGCTCTCGAGGTCGTCATCGCCCGTCGCCGCGGCGAGGGCACGGGCTGCGGCGTCCAGCGCGCGACGCCAGTCGCCCTCGCGCTGCGCCACCTCGACCAGCGCGAGCCAGGTGTCCGCGGCCACGGCCTCCCCGAGCTCACCGCGAAGCGCGACCGCGCGCTCGAGACACCGTCGCGCCGCTGCGTAGCTGCGAGAGGCGATCTCGATCTCTGCCGCGTCCTCGAGAATCGCCGCGAGGGCGCTCCGGTCCTCGTCGGACGCCGGCGGCTCGAGGAGATCACACGCAGCCTGCGCGTGCGCCCGCGCTTCGACGTGCAGACCGAGCGCCCGGGCCGCGACGGCACACAGACCGTGCGCCTCGGCACGCAGCCCCGGGGACGCCGTGCTCGCTTCGAGCCTCGGCGAGAGCCGGGCCAGCACGTCGGCGGCCTGGTCGTCGTCGAGGGCGTCGTGCGCCGACATCACCGCGTCTTCGAGTTCTCGATCCTCGAACGTCACCACAGGGGCCTGAACGTCGCACGTCCGTCCGGGTCGCGCATCCTCGTGCGTGGTCGTGAGCTCCGTCGGGAAACGCGATCTCCAAGTCCACAGGCGGCGGTTGGCCGACCGATCAGGGGCGTCCTTTTCACGGGCGGTCCACCGACTCCGCCATCGCGGCCGCGCGCTGGGCCGCCGCCACCGCAACGTCCGCCTCGGCATCGATGACCGACGCGTCGGCCTGCGCCGCCGCGGTCTCCCGCAGATTGACGAAGAGCAGCGTGCTCGCGCCCGCGTCGAAGCGGCTCCGCTCGGCCGCAGCCACCGCCGCGGCGACCTGCGCGCTCTCACGCGCGGCAGCGAGGGCCTCGCGGGCCGCCGCCACCGCCGAGCAGGCGTCCCGTACCTCGAGCGTGATCTGGTCCCGCGCGAGTTCGATCTCGGCGTCCAGCGCGTCGAGCTCCGCGCGCGCGGCGCGGAGCCGGCCCGTTCCCTCGCGGAACAACAGCGGCACGCTCAGCGACACCAGCGCCTCTCCCGTCGGCGGTGACAGCTGGGAACGCAGCGACCCGTCGTCGGTGGAACCGAGGTCGATCGAACCGTTCACGCTCACGTCGAGGCGCGGAAGCACCTGGTTCTCCGCCAGCTCGAGCACGACCCGCGCGGCCTCCCGCAGCGCGCCGAGCCGCACGATCTCGGGGCGCCGCGAGAGCGCGACCTCGATGGCCTCCGACTCGTCCATCGGAACGACCGCGGAGGACGAGAGCGCCTCGGGGAGTCGGCGGAGATCGGGCACCCGGGGTGCGCCCGCCTCATCACGGAAGTAGAGCGAGAGGGCGATCGCCGTCCGCTCGACGCTCCGCCGCGCCGCGACCCGCGCTTGCCGACGCTCCAGCACCGCACGCTGATTCTCAAGATGCTCGATGGCCGCGACGGCCCCCGCGGCCACCCGCGCCGCGATCTGCGCGTCCCTCGCCTCGGCGAGGTGCAGGAGCGCCTCGACCACCGCGAGCTTGAGCCCCGACGCGACCCACCGTGCGTACGCCTCGCTGGCCGCCAGCCTCACCCTCCATCGACGGGCAGCACGCTCGTGCTCTGCCGCCTCGACCGCCCGTTCGGCGCGGGCGATGCCTGCACGACGCGCATCGATGGCGCCGTCGCGCAGGATGGGCACCGTGACACCGGCCCGGAGCTCGCCACCATCGAGCGTCTCGTCATACCGGTAGTAGTCGGGAAAATCCGAGGCCTCGAGCGAACGTCCGAGGCGCCATCCCGCGAAGAAGGACGCGCCCCACAGAGGCGTCGGCAGGCTCACGGTCGCATCGGTGCGCGCGTACCTGTAGTACCCCGCACTCCCGAAGCCCCGCGCGGTCAGGACGGGGTCGAAGCCACCCTCCGCCGCGAGCCTCCCCCCTTCCGCGGCGCGCACCCTTCCTTCGAGCGCTTGGAGGGACGGGTGATGACGCTCGACCGAGGCCAGCACCTCCTCGAGTGCCAGCGGGCCCGCGTCGTCGCCATCGCCCACCGTGACCTGCTCGGCGTCGACCGTCCCCGCAGAGGCCAGCCCCGGCGCCACCCCCGGTGCGTCCGCCGCACGCGCCTCCGGCTGAGCCAGCACCCGGGACACGCCCGGGACCGCGAGTGTCGCCGCGAAGAGAGCCCAAGGGAGGGGCCATGCGGGCGAACGGAACTTCACGATCCACCCGCCCCGTACGCGTCGGAACCGTCCCCCGCCTCTCCGCCTCCCCCGTACGCTCCTCCGCCGTATCCGCCGCCGCCGTAGGAGCCGCCGCCCGACCCAGACCCGGGCCGTCGCGGCGACGTGGACGGCAACGGACTCACGGTGGGAGGGAATCCGTTGAGCTGTCGCCAGAGCTCGAAGCCGAGGCGCACCTCGTTGAGGAGCACCCACGCGTTGACCCTCACGCCCTGCCGCAGATAGCGGGTCCCGGGCCATGGGTCCTGCCCCGCATCGGGCGTCACCACGATGCGGAAGTTGCCGCGGCCGTCGTCCGTCGCGTCGACGAGCGCGACCTCCCCGCCGAACGTGCCCACCGCCACCGAGGGCCACCCCGTGAACTGCACGGCCGGCCAGCCCTCGAACTGCAGCCGAACCCGCCGACCTTCCGACACCAGGGAGGCGTCGTTTCCATCGATCCACACCTCCACCGCGCGGTCCTCGGTGTCGGGGACGAGGGACACCAGCGGATCGCCCGCCCGCACCTGCTCGCCGCCCTGGTTGGCGAGGAGCCGGAAGACCGTGCCCGCCCTCGGGGCGAGCACCCGCTGCGTCGACTGCCGCGCCATGCGCGTGTCGAGCCTCAAGACCGCAGCACGCGCTCCGTCGCGGTCGGTCTCCGCCGACGCCCGCGCAGCCATCGCGCTCTCGACCTCCGCGTCCCGCGCGGCGCGTGCTTGCTGCACCGACGCGCGCGCCGATTCGAGCTCTCCGCGGGCGGCCTCGCGCGCGGACCGCGCACCATCGACGGCGGCTCGATTCCTCGCATCGGCCAGGGCCGCCAGTTCCACGTCACGCTGGGAGAGCAGACCTTGTTCCACGAGCACCCGGCTCCGGACGAGGTTCACCCGCTGCGTCTCGAGCTCGGCCTCTGCGGCGGCCACCGCCTGCTCCGCGACCCCGAGTCGATCGCCCGCCACCCGCACGCGCGCCTCGGCCGCGACGATCGCGCTCTCCTGCGCGCGCCGGACGGACTCGAGGCGGGCCGCGAGGACCTCGACCCTCGCCTCGTAGCTCGCCACGCGATCGACCGTCAGTTCGCGCTCGCGATCGAGCCGCTCGGTCAGCTCGCCGTCGTTGTCGGTGATGTCCAGCAGGACCTCCCCTTCTGCGACCCGCGCCCCCTCTCGAACGAACCAGTGCGTGACCCGTCCGTCGATCGGCGCCTCGACCGTCTGCTGTCGTTCGAGCGGCGCATACGCGACCACACGGCCCGCGCCTCGAACGCTCTGCTGCCAGGGAGCCACGAGGGCCAGCGCTCCCAGCACGGCGGCGACGCCGCTGAGGACCGTGGCCACGCGTCGGGCGACGGAGGGCGGTGGCACCAGGCGCTGCACCGGCAACGCCGTTCCTCGATCTCCACTCCGAAGCGGTGCGGGACGGGCGCTCATGTCCGACCCCTCCCTCGCGGAGCAGACCCATCGGTCGGCGCGGAGAGCGCCTCGACCCGGACCCGACCCTCCTGGAGCGTGAGCCTCGTGTCCGCCCGCGCCGCCAGCGCCTCGTCATCGCTCACCACCAGCAGAGTCCACGGCTGCGTCGATGCGAAGAGGGCGTCGAGGAGCGCCTCTCGGCCTCGAGGCTCGAGGCCTTCGAGGGCGTCGTCCACGACGAGCATCGAGGGCTCGGAGACGATCGCCCGCGCGATGCCGAGGCGCACGCAGTCGCCGCGGGACAACGGCGCGCCCGAGGGCCGCAAGTGGGTCTGGAGCCCATCGGGAAGCGCATCGATCGTGGCCGCCAGCCCCACGGTCTCGAGTGCCCTTCGCACCCGCCGTGTGTCGATCTCTGCCCGACCCATGCGAATGTTCTCGAGGACCGACTCCGACACCACCGCGGCGCCGCGCACGAGCGCGATCCGCGCGCGGAGCTCCTCGAGGCAAGCATCCCGCACGTCCAGACCGTCGATGCGGACGTGACCGCCGCTCGGCTCCCGAAGCGCCGCCGCCATCTCGACCAGCAAGCTCTTGCCCGCGCCGTCGCCCCCGCGAAGGACGGCCCGGGAACCCTCGGCGAGTGAGAACGTCGCCCCGTCGAGGAGTGCCGGCCCCGCGCCGTGGCCGCCGCGAAGCGAGGCGACCTCGAGCGAAGATCCGCGCCGGGGTCGTGCCGCCGCTGGCGCGGCCCCATCGGCGCGCTCGGGGGACAGATCGAGCAGGTGGCCGACCTTGTCGAGGGCGGCGAGCAGGTCGTACCCGCTCTCGAGGTGCTTGCCCACCTTGGCGAGCGACGCGACCACCGCCGTGACGATCAGTTCCGCGGCGACCAGCTGGCCCAACGTGAGCTGCCTTCCGATGACCAACCAGCCCCCGATGCCGAGGACGGCCGCGCTCGCGATGGCCTGCACCGTGAGCACGAGCGCGAGCTGTCGAAGCACCACCCGGAAGTGGGCCTGCCGTGCGTCGAGCCACCCCCGGAGCAGCACATCGGCCCGCGACACCGCGCAAGGCGCCGCGCCGCCGAGCTTGAACGTGAGGTCGTGTCGGGCGACATCCTCGAGCCACGCCGCGATCTCATACTTCCTGACGGACTCGTCGATCGCGGTCGAGGGGCCGCGACGTCCGAGCACGGCGACGGCCAGCAGCGCGGCCACCAGGAGCACGTCGAACGCGAGCAGAAGCGGGTGATAGAACGCCAGGACGAGCATGCCGACGAGCACGGTCAGCGCCACCTCGAGGCCATCGAGGAGGAGGCTCGACGCCGCCTTCTGGATGGTCACGAGGTCGAAGAATCGATTCACGAGCTCCGGGCCATCCTCCTCGTCGAACGCCTCGCGGCGCACCCGCGGCAGCCGATGGGCGAGGTCCGCGACGACCCGCACGAACAACCGTCGCTGGAGCACCTCGACCACCCAGAACTGAAGCCCCCGGAGGGTGGCCGAGAACCCGAGCGCGAGCAGCAACAGCAACGAGAGGACGACGAGGGGCTGCGTCAGCGTCCCGAACGCGACGGTGTTGACGAGCGCCTGGACCGCGATCGGCGTCGTGAGCGTCAAGGCGCCCACGAACGCGGCGTACACGAGCACCGTCCACACGTCGTGCCGGTCGAGATGAACCCACGCAAACAGCCGGACCCAGGGACTTG
Organism: uncultured Sandaracinus sp.; assembly: GCA_903828805.1. Lineage (GTDB taxonomy): Bacteria > Myxococcota_A > Polyangia > Polyangiales > Sandaracinaceae > Sandaracinus. The sequence continues at coordinate 51,999 of CAIKNO010000134.1, forward strand.
GAGACGGCCCGTGGGCGCCTTCGTGCGGCGCCCCCTCGTGCCGGGGCGCCCCGGTGTCCACCGTGACCGCGAAGACGTCGCCATCGTCAACGAGACCGCACAGGGCCCGCCACTCACCCACCGCCATCCAGCGATCCGGAGCCGGCCCCGGCCCCTCCACCCGCACTTCGTCCCCTCGGTGGTCGGAGACGATCAGCAGCACGCCCTCCGTTCGGTGGACCGCGGCGAGAACGACCGGCTGGCTCGCGCCGACGGCCTGCAGCAGTTCGGACTGCGGCACCCGAACCGGAGTCCCCCGGAGGCCGAGCGCCCGGCATGCCCGGACCAGCGACGCGGCCCAGCCCGGACTGGGCTCGGGCGCACGCGCCTCGGCACCCGGCGGCTCTTCGGAGGCGGCCACGGCGTCGCGCACCGCGTCGGGCCGCGCGGGCAGGTCGGTGAGGGCGAGCAGACGCCCGAGCACGAGCGCCATCTCCTGCGAGGAGGGCTTCGAGGAATCAGGGTCGTTGGGGGACGGCATCGTGGACCGTGGTCATAGGAACGGAACGCCGCGCTGACGATGAGAAAATCCAGGGCACATCCATCGTCAAAACCGATGGTTCGTGACATCACTGCGCCCACACCAATGAATGAACGACCCCCGCTCGAGTGGTTGAACTACCATCACCTCCACTATTTCTGGGTCGTTGCGCGCGAGGGCACGATCACCCGGGCGGGCGCCCTCCTCCGGCTCGCGCAGCCGACGATCAGCGGACAGCTCCACGCCCTCGAAGTGTCCCTCGGCGAGAAGCTCTTCGAGCGCAGGGGGCGAACGCTCCAGCTCACCGAGGTCGGTCACGTGGTCTACCGCTACGCCGAGGAGATCTTCGGCCTCGGGCGCGAGCTGCAGGACACGCTGAAAGGGCGCCCGACCGGACGGCCGATGCGCGTGGCCATCGGCATCGCCGACTCGGTGCCGAAGCTGATCGCGTACCGGCTCCTCGAGCCCGCGCTCCGACTCACGCCCCCGGTGCAGCTCGCATGCACGGAGGACAAGACCGAGCGGCTGCTCGCGGAGCTCTCGGTTCGAGGCCTGGACCTCGTGCTGACCGACACGCCGATCGGAGCGGGCGGCGGCGTCCGGGCGTTCAACCATGCGCTCGGGGACAGCGGCGTCTCGTTCTTCGGCACCGCCGGACTGCGTCGGCGTCATCCCGGTCGGTTTCCGGCGTGTCTCGACGGAGCGCCCTTGCTGGTGCC
>CAIKNO010000135.1 GCA_903828805.1 uncultured Sandaracinus sp.
AGCCGCCGGCGAGCCGCACGGAGAGCATCGAGACCTTCCTGGTGGCCCTCCGCTTCAAGCCCGCGGCCGCGCGCGGCTGACGCGCCGCCGGGTCGGGCGAACGCGCCACGCCCACGGCGTCACGCGCCCCGAGACCGCCTGTCACGGCATCGGGCGCTATGCCGTCGTGGAGACCGGGGCGTTCGCGCTCACCGCTGCGCGCGGACGAAGGCGAGCCGGCGACGGGCCTCGGCCGCCTCGGGGGCCTCGGGGGCCATCCGAACGAACGTCTGGTACTCCGCGGCCGCCTCCGGGAAGGCGCGGCGCGCGGCGAGCATGTTGGCCAGCACCCAGTGCGCGACGGCGTAGTCCGGAACGTCCACGATGAGCGCCCTCACGTGCGCCTCGGCCTCGCTCCGCTGTCCCGCCGCGAACTCGCCGAGACACAGTTCGGCGCGCAGCCCCGGAGGGGCCGGGCTGTCCTCGGCGGAGACCGCCTCGCGCAGGGCCCGCACGGCCAGGTCGGGGTCGCCGGCCCGGCGAAGGCCCGTGCCGATCTGAGCGAGGTCGGCGCGGCTTCCCGAGGCGAGCGGCAAGGCCCGCCGGAGTTCGATGAGGGCCTGGGCCTGCTGACCTTGCTCGAGCAGCAACATGCCGAGGTTGGCCCGGCTCGACGGATCGCGCGGCGAGAGTTCGGTGACCCGGCGGTACGACGCGACCGCGCCTTCGAGGTCCCCCGCCTCCTCGAGCGCGAACGCGAGGTTCAGATGCGCCGACGCGAGCCCCGGACGCGCTGCGATGGCGCGCCGCAGCAGCGCTGTCCCCTCCGCGCCCCGGTCACTGTCCCGCAGGAGCGCGCCGAGGTTGTTGGGGGCCTCGGGGAACTCCGGCTCGATCTCGAGCGCCGCCCTGTACGCCCGCTCGGCGGGCTCGCCCTGCTCGAGCATCTCGTGCGCGATCCCGAGATCGAGTTGGGCCCGCGCGTCTCGAGAATCCGCGGCCAGGGCCCGCCTCAGGACGTCGATGGCGTCCTCGGCGTGGCCCTGCGCGAGCAGGGCTTCGGCCCGGGCCACGGCCTCGGACGAGGGCGCGGAGCGCCGCGCGTCCGCCTCGTCCTCGAATTCGAGCGGCGCCTCGCCGGACGCCGCGGTCGACGGGCCCCCCGCGGCCCCAGCGCCGCACGCACCCAGAGCCCACGCGAAGAGCCAACCCAGCGACCGACGAGATGCGCCCATGAAGCGCAGAGAGGACAGCGAAACCGGCCCGAGCGCAAGCCACAGCGTCATCGAGGGTCGAGGGTCGCGAGGGCGTCGAGCGCCCGGCGCAACGCCGCCTCGACGCCCGCCACCCGCGCGGGGTCCTCGAGCTTGAGTCCTCGCTCGTCCGTCACATAGAACACGTCCGCGGCGCGGTCTCCTTCGGTCGAGACCTTCGCGAGCCCGATCGACAGGCGCTGTTCGTGCAGCGTGCGGGCGATGGTGTGCAGCAGGCCCTCCCGGTCGCGGGTGAAGACGTCGATGATCGTGAAGCCGCGCGAGCCGCTGCCGTCGATGAGGACCTGGGTCGCCACCGCGGGGTTGCGTCGCCGGGACCACGAAGGCGGTGCCGCCCTGCGGGCCAGGAGGTCCTCGGCGCGAACGCGCCCGGCGAGCAGGTCCTCGAGGTCCGCCTTCACCCGATACAGCGTGCTCAGCGCGATGGGCTCACCCTCCACCGCCCCCGTTCGACGCACGTGGAAGACGTCGAACGCCTCCGGGTAGGCCAGGGCGCGCGTGTGAACCTGCGCCGTCGTGACGTCGAGGCGATGCGACGCGAGCACGGCGGCGACGTCGGCGAGCAAGCCGGGCCGGTCGTCGGCGCGGACCACGAGTTCGCTGACGAACGCGCCCGGCGCGACCCCCGCGAACAGCGCGACCGGCGCGGCACCGCGGTCGCCGGCCAGGCGTGCGTGGGCCCGGATGACGTCGGTGTCGTTCGCGAGCACGTAGCGCTCGGGCATCGATGCGAGGAAGGCCT
>CAIKNO010000136.1 GCA_903828805.1 uncultured Sandaracinus sp.
CGAAGGCGCCGAGGTCGAGGCTCTGGTCGTCCCACCGGTTCGTCAACGCCGCCGAGTAGAGCTCGCTCGCGGCGCCCCCCTCGGGCTGCACGACCACGCGGGCGCGCCCCGCCGCGGCGCTGCCCTCGGCGCCGACGCCGAAGACGAAGCGGCCGCCCTCAGGGACCTGCACGTGGTAGGTGGCCGTCGTCGGTGCACGCACGGACAGCGCCCGCCGCTCGATGCCGCCGACCTCGATCTGCGACACCAACGCGCCCTGCTCGGGCGCGAGGAACGCCGGATCCTCCGCGATGGCGCGGCCGGCCGCGATGCGCACGGAACTCACGGCGACCGAGACGTCTTCCTCGCCGACGCGGACGGTGCCTCCGAAGCTCAGCTGGATCTGGTTGTCGCCGGCCTGCACGCGCTCGGCGGGGATCGCGACGTCGTAGTCGCGGAAGGCGTTCCCCTCGGCGAGCTCCACGCCCTCCGGGAGCATCTGGCCGTTGACGTACACCGTCAGGCGGCGCGTCCCGACCGCCTGGAGGCGGATGCGCATCGCGAGGGGACCCGCCTCGCGCACGGGCACGTAGAGCCGGCCCATGCGGCCGACGCGGGTGAAGGTCTCGTCGCCCTCCGCGCCGTCCGAGAGCCAGCCGGTTCGCCACTGACCGAACGTGTACTTGAAGCGCGCGGGGGTGCCGAAATCGACGTAGAGGCCGTGATGATCGACGTCCGCCAGGTGGGCGATGTCGAGCAGATCCTGCTGCATCCTCAGCTGGGCTGCGGGGGCCGGGAGCGCGGCCGGTTCCGCGCCCTCGGGCGGGGCGCCCACCGCTCCACCGCCCGCACCGCCGCCCCCGGACGCGCCGCCCTGGCCCCCCGACGACGTCCCACAGGCGACGACGAGCACGAGCCCCGCCACCGCGACCCAGACCGAGACCACCGCCGTACGCTTCGACATTCGCGTCCTCCGCCGAGCGTCGGGCGAGCCGACCTCGAGCCTCGACGGGCCGATAGCACGGGGCCACGTTCGGGGGCAAACGACCGGTCGGGGCTTCGAGGGGGCCGAGGCCCCGTCGAGTCCGACGCGGACGTCGCGCGCGCGGCGGGGCCGCACGCACGCCGACGAGGGGTTCCTCGACCGACACCGGACGCCCCTGAGGGCGTGCGCACACCCCGCGCTGCCGCCGCCTCAGGAAACGTTCAGAGCACGGGGATCGTGCGCGTGTGACCCGCCCGGACGCGGACGAAACGGAACGTCTGTTCCTGCCCGCGCGTGAACGACACCTCGTGCAACCCCTCGGGGATGGCGACGGCCATCGGGACGTCCCGTGCGGTGCGCTCCGAGCGACCGATCCGGACGCGCGTGCCCTGCCCTGCGGCCCCCTGGGCTTCGATGACGACGAGCCCCGAACCTTCCGGCACCTCGACGCCGTACTCCGTGGCGATGCCGCGCACCTCACGCCCGAAGCCCGTCAGCGCCGCGACGTCGAGCGCGGGGGCCGGCGTTCCGACGGGATCGATCGAGGGCGCATCCGTCGGCGACGGGGCGGCCGGGGACGGCTCGGCCTGGACCGAGGGACGGACGAGGTCGGGCGCTCGGCCCACCACCGCGGGAGGCGCCGCGACGGCGGGCCGGGGCACCGGAGAGGGGACGGTCGAGTCGTTCGACCGCACGTACCAGAAGCCGCCCGCGGCGAACGCCGCGAGAACCATGAGGCCCGTCCCAAGACGGACCGCGTCGGAGCGTCGGGGGGGCGGCGCGACGGTGGGCGGAACGAGGTCCTCGTCCGTGACCCCTGCGCCTGCGTCGTCGTCCTCCGACTCGTCGTCCTCGGACTCGTCTCCCGATTCGTCGACCGCCGACTCGTCTCCCGATTCGTCGTCCTCTTCGTCCGACTCGTCCTCGTCGTCCGATTCGTCGATCGCCGACTCGTCTCCCGATTCGTCGTCCGATTCGTCCGATTTCCCTTGCGCGGGTGGCCCGTCGAGAGCGGCGGGCCCAGACGCGACGGCGGCCGCGCTCGACGGGGAGCCCGAGGGCGGCCGCAGTTCATCGCCCGCCTCGTCGTCGCCGAATAGATCTTCGTCCATGGGCGCGATCGTGACGACGGGGGCGCTCGGTCGAGCCAGCCCCGCACCGCTCCCCATGGGCGCGCCGCCGGGGCCTCCGAGGGCCGCCCGCGCGCGCGCCGCCTCCTCGACGAGATCGGCGCCCCTCGGCCCGATCACGGCCCGGATCACGCCGTGCCGCGCGAGGTCGGTCAGCAGGCCCTCGAGCTCCGACAGCCTCGCGCTCGACCCTCCCGCGAGCGCGCTGGGCGACGCGCCGGCGCGGAGGTCCGCGACGTCACGCGCCTCGAGTTCGGACGCTTCCAACAGCCACGAGGCGAGGCGGTCGTCGTCGAGCGCCACCGACTCCACGTCCCCGAGCGACGGCGCCGAGACCGCGTCGAGCAGGGCGCGGGCGCGCGCGATCCCTTGCCGCCACGAATCCGCGAACGCGCCCCGAAAGCTCGGTCGCACGGGACCCTCCGAGGGCCAGACCCGGAAGCGGCCCGAGGTCGACGAGAGCCACGTGACGAGCGCCGCCGGGCCGCGCTCGAACGCACCGTCGGAGGCCGTGCAGGTCAAGTCGACGAGTTCTCCGCCTCGGAACTCGCCCTCGAACAGGTGATGCGCCCCGCGGACCTGCACGCCCGCGTCCGGTCGGAGGCGAACGAGGGCCTCGACGAAGGGAACGACGCCGATGCGCTCGAGGCGTCCTTGCACCTCGCCGGGCAGCGCCAGCTGCTCCTCGAGTCGGATGCGGGGACGCAGCGCCGCGCTGACCTGCGCGAGGATCTGCCCGGCCTCCGTCTCCTTGCGCAGGTAGCCGCTCGCCCCCGAGCGCAGCTGCCGCAGGTGCTCGAGGAAGTCGTCCTTCCACGAGAGCAGCAGGACGGGGACCCCCGTCAACGACGGGTCCCGCTCGATCGCCCGCAGCAGGCCGACTCCATCGAGTCGGGGCATGAGGATGTCGCTGATGATGACGTCGGGACGCTCCTGCCTGGCCAGCGCGAGCGCGAGGCTGCCGTCGGTCGCCTCCCGGACGATCATCCCGGACTCGCGAAGCACCTCGGAGAAGAACCACACCACGGCCGGGTCGTCGTCGGCGACGATGGCGCGGCGACCCCGCAGACCCGCGAGTTGCTCGATGCCGGGACCGGACTCCGCCTCGTCCCCCACCGAGAGCATCGCGACGGCGCCCGGCGCGTGGGCGTCCTGGAAGTGAAGCCGACCGCCGCTCCGGTCGGTGAGGTGCCCGCGGATCTTCCCGATGGCCGACCACGCCGCGGCCATCAGCACCGCGCCGTCGCCCACCGGAACCTTCACGTTCCGGCCTCGATCCGCGGCCTCCACCAGGCCGCGTCGGATCTCGTCCGCGAGGGTGCGGGCGACCTCGTCGACGGTGCGCTCGCCGAAGAGCGCACCCTCCGCGCGGCGTGAGCGCACGGCGCCGAGCGACGACGCGACCAGGGCCTGGAGCGCGGCCGCGTCGAAGGGGCGGAGGGGTTCACCCTCCACGACCGAGCTCAGCGCGCCCTGCTCGCCCACGTCGACCGCGACCCACGGAGACCGCTCCACGAGCGGGTCCGTCCGCAATCGTTGGACGAGATCGATCCCCGGCTCGGTGAACGGCGCCCGCTGCACCACGAAGGCATCGGGCGCGCCCGCCCGCGCTCGTTCGACCGCCGCGTCCGGATCCGCGAGCGTCACGAATTCGACCCCCGGCGCATCGAGGGCCGCGGTGATCGCCGCCTGATCGCGCGCGGTGGCGACGACCATGACGGTCACCGCCGAAGGCCGCACGGCCTTCGCCTCGTCGCTCGAGGACGCCCGATGCGACGGGCGCTCGGAGCCCGGGCGTCCGATGGACGTCGGCGGTTCCGCGAGGGACGAGGACGTCGCGGCGACTGCGCGCGATGGACGCTGCGACGGAACGACGCCCGGCGGAGGCGCGGCGCGGGGGGGCGCAGCGGCG
>CAIKNO010000137.1 GCA_903828805.1 uncultured Sandaracinus sp.
ACCCGCGAAGGAACGCCGGTGCGGCCGCTGCTGCGGCCCGCCTCGATGGTCCTGACCTCGCTTCGCGCCAGCGTCGTCTCCGTGCGCCCTCGACGTTCGACCCGGAGCGTCGTGGCATCGACGAGCACCCGCTCGTGGGCGGGGCGCCACGAAAGGCCGAGCGCGACGAGCGCCGCGCCGAGGACCACGGGGGCGGAGAACACGACCAGCGTGAGGGTCGTCAGCGCACCGTCGGTGGCGAGCACGACGACGAACGACGCCGAGAGGAAGAGGCCCGACAGGACCGTGATGATCGAGGGCGTGGCCGGTCGCAGCACCGTGAGCTCGGTGGCGTCGCCGTGACGGGTGACGGCGGAGAGGGTCACTCGGCGTCGAGCTCCTCGGTGGCGTCCAGCACGCGGAGCAGACGCCGGTCCTGACGCTGTTTTCGGAGCGCGTAGGTCCGCTCGCAGTACTCCGCGTCCTCGCCCCAGAGGCGCGCCGCGCGCTGGGCGACGAGGTCGCGCACGAAGGCGGGGGCCTTCGAGAGCGAGGGGAGGCGCTCGCTCGTGGCCAGCGTGGCCTCGATGACGGCGGTGCGGCCCTCGTCGATCGGCGTGGCGTGGGTCTCGACGACCGAGCCCACCCCTTCGCCGCCGACGATGGTCATGACGATGGTGCGGGGGTCGGGGCAGTGGAAGCGGGCATCGACCTCCATGCCGAGCCGTCCTCCGATCCGGTAGATGACCCGCACGGTGATGGAGTCGTCGTCCTCGCCGACGACGTGAAGGCGACCGAACGAGTGCGGATGGAAATGCGCTCCGTGCCAGGGGTCGAGCCGGTTCGCGAGCACGTCCTCGGGTGCGCAGCGCGCCTCGACCCGGATGACCGCGTCGAGGAAGTTCGACGGACGGGGTGGGAGGATGGGTGACGCGGTCGGGGACTCGCCCGGCGCGAGCTCGGCGTCGAGGCGGACCCAGGTGAGCACTCCGTCGTCGTGCGCGAGCAGCGGGGCCCACACGCCGTGCTTGCGGGCTCCGAGCGGGAGGCCATGCCACGGACAGAGGATGTGGCCGTCTGCATCGACGCGTCCGCCGCACGAGAGCGAGGCGCCCATGTGCGGGCAGGCATCGGGGGCGACGCGGGGTCCATCGGGTCCCATCCAGGCGACGAGGTCCCGGCCGACGACGGTGAACTTCTGGGGCTTTTCGCGGAGCGAACGGGTCGCGCCGAGCACGAACCAGCCTCCGCCGTTCTGGCTGCGGGCGCGCTCGAGTGCGCGGCGGATGCGGCGTGGGTCCGCCTGGATCCAGTCCGGCACGGGGGCGTCCGGCGTCGGTGGCCCGTCCACCCGCGGATCGCGGCCGAGCAACAAGAACGAACCATCGCGGCGCAAGGGCATCTGGACCATGGCGGCCACAAGGTAGGTCCAACCGGGTTTCTGGTCACGGAGGGCGCTGCAGGGCTAGGATTTCGCCGTGTCGCTTCGCTCCTCCCCGATGCTGGCCCGGCCAGACGCCGCACCCGATGGACCGCCTCATGCGGCGGGGGGGGCAGGCCGACTCGGCAAGGACGTCGTCGTCGGAGGCCGCTACCGGATCCTCGAGAAGCTCGCGGAGGGCGGCATGGGGGCCGTCTACAAGGTCGAGCACCTCCTCTCGCACAAGAAGCTCGCGCTCAAGGTGCTGCACGCCCACATGCAGCAGGGCCGCAACGCGGTGGAGCGGTTCAAGCGGGAAGTGAGCGCGGCGGCCGAGATCGACCACCCCGGGATCGTGCAGATCTTCGATGCCGGGGTCGACACCGACGGCACGTTCTACATGGCGATGGAGCTGCTCGAAGGCGAGAGCCTCGGCAGCAGGACGCGCCGGCAGTGGCCGGGCACGCGGACGTCGGTGGACCTGGTCATCGGGATGTGTGAGCCGCTCGCGAAGGCCCATCAGAAGGGCTTCGTGCACCGCGACCTGAAGCCCGAGAACGTGTTCGTGGTGCGCGACGAGGAGGGCCGCGAGCGGACGAAGATCCTCGACCTGGGGCTCGTGCGCGAGGTCGCCCGGCGCGGTCCGACGATGAGCGGCGTGACGTTCGGGACGCCGGAATACATGGCCCCCGAGCAGGCGATGAGCGCGAAGCGGGCCGAGATGGAGGCCGACGTGTGGTCGCTCGGCGCCATGCTCTACGAGCTGCTCGCGGGGCGCCATCCGTTCACGGGCGAGACGGCGAACGCCGTCATGGCCAATGCGATCAAGGACCCGCTGCCGCCGCTCGCGGAGGTGGCGCCGCACGTCCCTGCGGCGCTTGCTTCCGTCGTCGAGCATTGCCTCGAGAAGGACCCCCGGGATCGGATCCCGAGCGCCGGCGCGCTCGGCGCCGCGCTCCGGGCGGTGCGCGAAGCCCACACGCTCGACGAGCGCGGGCCCGTCGTCGTGACGAGGGTCGGCGGTTTGGTCGAGGAGGACTCCGGGCCCCACGCGAAGATCGACCTGCCGACCCTGGCCCCGATGCCGAGCATCTTGCTGCGCGACGAGGGCAGGGCGAGGGGCCTGTCCCGCCGCGCCCGCCGGCAGCTGGGTGCGTTGCTGGGGGTCGTGGGCGTCGCGGCCGTGGTGGTCCTGGTGGCCCTCGCGGTCGAGCGCTTCTCGGCGCCGATGGTGGCGACCGCGCTGCCGGGTCGGACGTCGCCCGCAGTCGAGGGACCCGCGCCCGCGGCGGGGGCGGTGGATTCGGACGTCCCGGCCGAGCTCGGGACCCGGGATCCTGGGACCCTCGGCGAGGCACCTGGCCGGCCGCTGGCGGGGCCCGGCGCCCGCGCCGCATCCATTCCGGCAGCGGGCCGCGAGGCGCCCTCCGGGACGCCCCAGGAGGCCCCGACGCGGGCTGCGGTCGAGGCCGGTCCCGTCGATCCGGCGGCCGGGGCGTCTCCGACGGCGGCGGTGTCGCGCGCCGAGGGCCCGGCGCCGTCCCGCGACCCGGTGGTGCCGCGGGTGCGCGCGGGGGCCGTGTCCGGGCCAGCCGGGGGACGCACCGAGGACGCGCCTGGCGTCGCCGACGGGGCCTCCACGGGGTTGGCGGCGGCGCGGACGTGCATGCAGCGCGCAGATCTTCGTTGCGCAGTCGCGGCGCTCGCGGACTCGCGGGGCGCGCCCGAGATCGAGATGCTCGTCGAACTCTACCAGGCGCAGGGCCGCGCGGTGGAAGCCCAGGCGGCGATGCAGCGCTACGTGAGGCGGCACCCGCGGGGAGCGCAGGTCGAGGCTTACCGGCGCGCGCTCGGGCTGCTCTCGGACTGACGCCGGGCCTCGAGCCAGGCGCGGGCGCGGACAGCGGTTTGCCCGCGGTCGGGCTTGCCGGAGGGGCCGATCGCGAACTCCGACAGCCGGGCGAACGCCCGCGGCACCTTGAACGACGCGAGGCGGGCGCGGAGGGTGGTGACCAGTTGCTCGTCCGTCGGCGCGCCTGCGGCCTCGACGATGAGCGCGGCCTCGACGGCCTGTCCCAGGTCCTCGTCGGGCACGCCGTACACGCACGACGACACCACGCCTTCGAGGCTGTCGAGGGCGGCCTCGACCTCGGCGGGGTAGACGTTCTCGCCGGCCCTCACGACCAGGTCGCTCCGGCGTCCGATCAGGTGCAGGCGTCCCTCGTCGTCGAGCCGCCCGACATCTCCGGTGTCGTACCAGCCCTGGCCGTCGAGCGGGGATTCCGGATGGCCGAACCACCCATCGAAGAGGGTCGGCCCCCGCACCAGGACGTGTCCTCTGGCGTCGATCCTCACCTCGGTTCCGGGCAGCGGGTGACCCGCGACTTCGCGGATGTCGGTGAGGTTCCTTCGCGCGGTGGCGACCTGGGAGCAGGCCTCGGTGAGCCCATAGGTCGTGCGGATCGGGAGGCCCACGTCGAGGGCGCGCTGCAGCAGGCGGGGAGGGCACGCCGCGCCGCCGAGCAGGACCGTGCGGAGCGCGGGGTGACCTCGCCAGCCGGCGTCGAGCAGACGCGAGAGCATCGTCGGAACGAGCGAGACCCGCGTGGGTTCGGCGCGGCCCTCGAGCGCGAAGAACACGTCGGGCTCGAAGCGGCTGCATGCGACCACACCGGCCCGCGCCACGAGGGCGCGCACCAGCACCGAGAGGCCCCCCACGTGGGCGGTCGGCATGCAGAGCAGCCAGCGATCGTCGTGCCCGAGGGGCAGGTGCACCGCGCTCGCGCGTGCCGAGGCGAGGAGGGCCCTGCGGGACAGCACGGCGCCCTTCGGGGTCCCCGTGGTGCCGGAGGTGTGGACGATGGCCAGCGTCCGCCCGTCCTCGATCGGGGCGCGCTCGGCGCCCGTCTCGAGACCGCCCTCGAGCGTGTCCGGACCCGCGGCGTCCGTCGCGTCGTCGAGCCCCGCAGCCCCCGTGGACCGGAGCACGAAGTCTCGTTCCGCACCCGTCCATCGAGGATGCAGGAGCACGAGCGGCAAGCCCCCTTCGATCGCGGCGAGCACGTCGATGCACCGCGCGCGGGTCGGCGCGCCGACGACCGCCACGCGCGCGCCGTCGGCGATGCCGCCGCGACGGAGCGTCTCGAGACGATGCTGCACGCAGGCCGCGAGCTCGGTCCACGAGAGGGTTCCGTCGTCGTCGATCCACGCGGTTCGCGACCGATGTTCGCGCGCCGCTGCGAGGATCGAGAGCGCGCTCATCCGAGACCCGGCGCCGTCGAGCGCTCGATGCGGTAGGGACCGATCGCCCGCGGCACGTCGACGGCGAGGCCCGAGGCGGACGTCCAGGCGTTGAGTCCGGCGTACGAGCCGAGTCCGTGCACGCTCTCGTCCCCGAGCGCGAGGGCGAGCTGGCCGCACGCGGCGAACGCCCGGGGAGGATCGAAGAGGTGGCTGATCAACGCCCTCGCACCCCGCGTGTTCGCGCTCTCCGCGAACGCGAGCGCGCGGCCCATGCCGCCGAGGAGCGCCGGCTTGAGCACGACCACCGAGGCCAGACCGCGATCGAGGGCGCGCAGCGCCCGCTCCGGTCGATGCGCGAGGCTCTCGTCGAGCCCCACCGGCACCGGCAACGGGGGTCCGGCGAGCAGGTCCTCGAGCGCGAAGGGTTCTTCGCAGAACTCGACGTTCACCTCGGCGAGCACGGGGATGAGCGGGTCGCTGCGTCCGGAGAGGGCACCATTGGCGTCGACCCGGAGCAGCACGTCCTCTCCGAGCTCCCGACGAAGCGTGCGCAGCAGCGCGGCCTCGTCGTCGCCGCGGCCCGGCCGGCCGATCTTCACCTTCAGTGCCTGCGCGCCGGCCGCGATGGCGCTCAGCGCGTGGGCCACGGCGTTGTCGAGGTCGTCGATCAAGGCCGCCGAGCGGACCGACGCCACGCGGTCGGACGCACCGAGCATCGCGCCGACGGACAGGCCGCGCCGGCGGGCGGCGAGGTCGAGCAGCGCCGTCTCGAGGGCGAACCGCGCGGCGGGCACGTCGTCCCCGAGGTGACGGGCGGCGAGGGTCAGGGGGTCGTCGTCGTCGAGGTCGATGCGGTCCCAGGGCAGGGCGGAGAGCGCCCGTTCGGCGGCCTCGAGCGAGTCCGGAGAGAACCCGGGCAAGGGCGCGGCCTCGGCGTGGCCTTCGCACGCTCCGTCGGTGACCGTGAGCGCGAGGCCCTCGCGGGTCAGCCATCCCCGTCGCGCGTTGCCGACCGCGCGGGGAAGGCTCGCGCGGATGCGCACGAGCGAGGCGCGCAAGGTCATGACAGCCCCCGGTTCAAGGCAGGACCAGCCCGATCGAGAAGAGAACGCCGAAGAAGAGCAGGAGCTGCGCTGTGCCGGCGAGGGTGTCGTTGAGCGGGGCGCCCTCGCGCGTGCGCAGTTGCCCGAACAGCTTCGCGGCGAAGGGCAAGGTCGTCAGCGGCAGCAGCGTCCACGGCCCCGCGAGGCCGGCGATGCTCAGCCCGACGGGGGTCGCATAGGAGACCAGCAGGAGCGCCGCGTATTCGAGCTCGACGAAGCGTCGTCCGAAGCGGACCGCGAGCGTGCGCTTGCCGGCCTTCACGTCGGTGTGTCGATCGCGGAGGTTGTTGACGACGAGGATGGCGGTGGCGAGCGCGCCCACCGGCAGGCTCGCCCAGAGGGCGAGCGCGGGCACGTCGTGCGTCTGGACGAAGCAGGTGCCGCAGACCGCGACGAGCCCGAAGAACCCGAGGACGAACACGTCTCCGAGGCCGTTGTAGCCGAGCGGAAACGGACCGCCGGTGTAGGCGATGCCGCTGACGATCGAGGCTGTGCCGATGGCGACGATCGGCCATCCGGCGGCCAGCGTCAGGTGGACCCCGCACAGCGTCGCGAACAGGAAGGCGACCGCCATGCCCCATCGCATCGCCCGGGCGTCGAGCAGTCCGGCCTGCACGGCGCGGGTCGGACCGAGGCGCTCCTCGGTGTCGGCGCCCTTCTCGGCGTCGAAGACGTCGTTCGCGAAGTTCGTGCCGATCTGGATGCCGAACGCGCCGAGCAGCGCGGCGGCGGCCGTGTCCCATCGCGGTGACCCGGCGGCCACGGCGCAGGCCGTGCCGACCGCGACCGGGACGAACGCAGCCGTCAGCGTCGCGGGACGCGCGGCGAGGAGCCAGGCACGGGCGGAGCCGGGCGCGGCTTCGGTCTTCGGATTCGGCGTCACGCGTCGAGCTCCTCGAGCAGGGAGGCGAGCGGTCCAGGACGTTCGAGCACGACATCGTGCCCGGAGCCCGGGATCTCCCGGTGGGTGGAGTGCGGGGTGCTCGATGCCATCGATCGGGCGAGCGCGCGAAATTTCGGGTCCTGCGCTCCGGCGACGAACGTGACCGGCACCTCGATGCGCGCGAGCGCGGCGCTCAGATCGGGCATCGCGCCGAGGCCGCACACCCGCAACGAGCGGGCGAGGCCGGCCGGGTCGTGCGCGAGCCGCTGAGCCCGGTGCGCACGCCGGCGCGCGTCGGGCACCGAGGACTGCGAGTCGAAGAGCGGCAGACGCTCCCAGCTGTCGACGAAAGGGGCCAGGCCCTCGACCTCGAGGCTCCGCGCGCGGGCCTCGTCCTCGCGCCGCCGGATCGCGCGGGCGTCCGGGTCGGACAAGCCCGGGCTGGCCCCGATCAGTGTGGCCCGCGCGACCAACCCCGGGTGCCGGACGAGCATCCCGAGCGCCATGCGTCCGCCGAGCGAGTAGCCGACCAGGTGTGCGCCGGGACCGAGGGAGGTCCTCACGACCTCGGCCAGGCGGTCGACCTCGTCGTCGAACGACACGGCCGAGGGCCACGGTGCGGGTCCGTGGCCCATCAACACAGGACGGACGAGATGCCGACCGGGCCCGAGAAGACGCGCGACGTCGTCCCACCCCGTGGGGCCGCCGGTGAAGCCATGGAGCAGGACGAGGGGTCGCATCCGCCTAGCGTTCCGCGGCGAACGAGGCGCACCGCGAGGCGATCCGGCCGAGCGATGCGGAGGCTCCGTGGGCCGGCACGACCGCCTCGATGAGCGTCAGTCCAGGGCGGGCGAGCGACGCCTGGAGCGCGCCCTGCAGTCCGGCCCGATCGCGCACCTCGACGTGCGGGACGCCGAAGCCGCGGGCGAGCGCATCGAACTGCAACGTCGTCGGGGTCGTGAAGTGCGGAAGGGCCCAAGCGGTCGAGGGTTCGCGCGCGACCGGGAGGGTCTCGAAGATCCGTCCGCCGCCGTTCTGGACGAGGACCACCGCGAGCGGTGCCCGGGCCAGAGAGGCGCTCGCGAGCGCGCCGAGGTCGTGCAGCGCGCTCAGGTCTCCGAGCAGCAGCACACCGGGCGCCGACGACGTCCGGCTGACCCCGAGGGCCGCGGAGATGAGCCCGTCGATGCCGTTCGCCCCGCGCTGCGAGAGCACCTTGAACGACGGTCGACCGGGGCCGTGCGCGAACCGGTCGACCATGCGGATCGGCAGGCTGTTGCCGACCGTGAGCCAGCCGTCTTCGGGGAGCGCCTCGACCACGGCGTGCGCGACCGCGCCTTCGCCGAGCACCGGGTCCGTGCGTTCGTCGTCGAGGGCGTGGAGGGCGCGGGCGTGGAGGGCGGCGATCTGCGCGAGCCAACCCTCGTCGCGTGTGGTGCCCTCGAGCGCGTGCGTGAAGGCCTGCAGGGTCGGGAGGCGGTGGCCCATCACGACGGCCTGCGCACGGCCGAGAGGGTCGACGTGCGAACCCACGCCGAGCACCACGTGGAGCACCGAGGGATGGGCCGCGAGGTGCCGCTCGAAGGCGGAGGCGACGGGGGGTGCGCCGACCTGCAGGATCGCATCGGGAGCGAGGTCCGGGGCGCTCCCGAGCACGAGGTCGAACGCGTCGAGGCGGGTGACGCCGGTAGGCTCGGGGCCGACGAAGCGGCACTGGCTCGTCGCTTCGGCGTAGACCGGCGCGCCGAGGGCGCGTGCCAGCGCCCACACGGCCTCCCTCGTTCCATCCTCGGCGGCGGAGACGGGCAGGGGGCCGACCACGATCAATGGCCGTCGTGCCGCGCGCAACAGGGACGCCGCGTCGGCGACGAGTTCGCCTTCGACGGCGACCCGAGGCGTCGGCACGAGCGTGGGCGGGAGCGCCATGAGGGCCTCGGCCCGCGAGGCGAGGGCGTGCCCCGCGTCGGTGAACGGCGCCCTCGGCTCGAGGGGCTTGCGGGCGCGGAGGTTCACGTGCACCGGACCCGGCCGTGGCCCGCGGGTGCGCGCGATGGCCCGCACGAGGGCGGCGCGCAGACCCCGCAGCGCGAGGTCGGAGGCCTCCGGCGAGCCCGTCTCGACGAAGTGGCGCACGTGGTCGCCGAAGATCTTGGTCTGATCGATCGTCTGCGGCGCGCCGCAGTCGAGCAGCTCGAAGGGGCGGTCGGCGCTGAGCAGGAGCAGCGGCACGTCCGACATCGACGCCTCGATGACGGCGGGATACCAGTGGGCCACCGCCGTGCCCGACGTGCACAGCAGGGCCGTCGGCTGGCCGCTCGCGCGCGCCATCCCGAGCGCCATGAACGCCGCGCAGCGCTCGTCGACGACGTCGATGCAGTCGAGCTCCGGCCGCGCCGCGAGGGCGACGACGTAGGGGGTCGACCTCGAGCCCGGGCTCATCACGACGCGGGCGATGCCCTGCCCGACGAGGGTGGCCGCGACGAGTCGCGACCATTCGCGGAGGAGGTTCTCGGGCGCCTCCGCGCTCACGTCGAAGCACCGAGCGCGCGCAGCATCGGGCGCAGCTTCAGGGCCGTCTCGTCCCACTCGGTCGCGGCCTCCGAGCCTTCGACGATGCCCGCCCCCGCCCACAGCCACGCGCGGCCGCCTTGCACGAGCCCGCAGCGCAGGGCGACGACGAATTCGGCGTCTCCACGGGCGTCGATCCATCCCAGCGGCGCGCTGTACCAGCCCCGGGGCGCGGCTTCGTGCGCGAGGATCCACGGCACAGCCCGCGCGGTCGGGACGCCGCCGACGGCCGGCGTCGGATGCAACGCTGCGAGGACCTCGAGCGGGTGCCGGCGTTGGTCGAGCTCGGCGTCGATCGGCGTGCGGAGGTGCACGACCGTCGGCAGGCGGCGCACCTGGGGGGAGTCCGGTGCGTCGATGCGGGTGCACAGGGGCGCGAGCCGCTCGAGCAGATGCGTCACGACGAGTCGATGTTCCTCGCGGTCCTTGGCGCTCGAGAGGAGGCGCTCGACGCCGCCCTCCGCGTCGGCGGCGATCGATCCTGCGAGGGCCTCGGTGGAGAGCTTCGTGCCCCGCAGCAGGAACAGGTGCTCGGGCGAGGCGCCGACGAACGAGGCCGACCCCGCCCGCACCAGGAAGCGCGTCGAGTGCGACCGGGCTTCGTCGAGCCGGCCGAGCACCTCGAGGGCTTCGATGTCGTGCGTCGTCGTGAGCACCGTGCGGCGCGCGACCACCACCTTCGAGAGGTCGCGGCGTTCGATCGCGGCGCGCAAGGCCTCGACCGCGCGGTTCCACCGGGCCCGTTCGAGCGGCTCGGTGCGGACCACGGAGGGCGCGCGGCCCGAGGCCGACCCCAAGCGGCTCGCCTCTTCGATGGCGGCGAAGACCGCCTCGAATTCGCAGAGCACCAAGCGCTCGTCCACGCCGTCGCGCAGGTCGATGGCGAGGGTCAGTCCCGCCCGGCCGTGCTCGACCGCATAGGTCCAGCGCGGGAGCGTCACGAGCCCATCGCCGAACGGTTCCCACGGCGCGGCGTCGGCCGTGCCCGGGGCGAACGAGAACCCCGCGAACACCCGCAGCGGCAGCGCGACCGCGTATTCGTGAACGACGTTCACGACGGCGCCGAGCATCTCGTCGCAGGCCGCGCGTGCCTGCTCGAATCGCCCTTCGCCCCGGGGACGCGCGACCCTCGCGACGCCCAGGGCGGAGACGTGCGGCCCTTCCCCGGCGAACACCCAGCACGGGCCCCGCCGCAGCGCGCGCAGCGGTGCTTCCACGCGTGCGACCGGGGCGGGCACCGTGACCGCGAGCACGCCCTCGGCGCCGGCGTGGCGCAGCGCCTCCCGCACGAAGCCGCTCAGCGCCTCGAAGGTCGCCGCCGCCTTGCTGGGCCGCGGCTCCGCCGCGACGGCGTCGGCGTTCATGCGGAGGCTCCGGGCACGCGCCCGACGTAGAGGTGGCAGACGCCGAAGGTCAGCGGCTCGGCCTTCACGTCGACGAGACCCGCCTGCTCCATGAGGGCGACGAACTGCTCCGGGGACGGGAACGCCGCGATCGAGGTCTGCAGGTAGCGGTACTCGCGGGCGCCCGAGAGCAGGGCGCCGATCCACGGCACCACCACGCGGATGTGGAAGCGCGCGAGTGGGCCCATCAGGCCGGACTTCGGCTCGCCGAGCTCGAGCACGGCGACGCGGGCCCCCGGCTTGCCGACGCGGACCATCTCGCGGAGGCCCTGCAGCCGGTCGGGGACGTTCCGGATCCCGAACGAGATCGAGATCGCATCGAAGCCGGCGTCCGGCAGCGGGAGGGCCTGCGCGTCCCCTTCTTCGAGGCGCACCCGTCCGTCGAGGTGGTGGAGCTTCTGGCGACCGAACTCGAGCATCCGGGGGGACGGGTCGATGCCGAGGACCTCGACGCCCGGGCAGCGCTCGGCGATCTCGATCGCGAGGTCGGCGGTGCCGGTGGCCAGATCGAGCACGCGCATGCCCGGACCGACGGCGAGGGCGCGGACCGTCTTGCGACGCCATCCGCGGTCGATGCCGAGGGACAGGATGCGGTTGAGGAGGTCGTAGCGCGGGGCGATCGCGTCGAAGAACGCGCCCGATCCCGGGCGAACCAGGGCTGCGCCGTCGGGGCTCGTTGCAGAGGTGTCGGACATCGGCTCTCTCCTCACGCGTGCCGCGCCACGGTCGCTTCGGCGACGGTGACGAGCGCTTCGATGGCGCGTCCCGGGGGAAGGGCGGACAGACAGGCGACCGCCTTGCGGGCTTCCGCCTCGGCGAGCGCACGGCAGTCCTCGAGGGCGCCGGTGCGGCCGAGCACGGCGAGGATGTCGTCGAAGCGGGCGTCGTCGCGGGCCTCGTCCTCGCTCCCGAGCACGCTGCGCAGCAGGGGCTCGGTGGCGCTGTCTCGCTCGAGCGCGAGGATGAGCGGGTAGGTCATCTTCCCCTCGCGCAGGTCGGCGAAGAGGGCCTTGCCAGTCGCGCGTTGATCGCCGTCCAGATCGAGCAGATCGTCGATCGCCTGGAACGCGACGCCGAGGTGAACCCCGTACTGCTCGAGGGTGCGGACCTCGTCTTCGGCGAGCCCGCCCACGCACCCGCCGGCGAACATCGCCCAGCGGAAGAGCGCGGCGGTCTTGCCCTCGACCACGCTGCGCCAGACCTCGCGGCCGGTGTCGAGGCGGCCGCGTCCCTCGAGCTGCAACGACTCGGCGACGATCATCTCCTCGATGACGTCGAGCAGCCGTTCGAGGGTGCCGGGGACCGCCGCCGTGCGGACGCGCCGGAGCGCTTCGATCAGCAGCCAGTCACCCGCGAAGATGCTGACGGCGTTGCCGTAGATCGCGCGGCTCGAGGGCGCGCCGCGGCGGGTGTCCCCCATGTCCACGACGTCGTCGTGCAGGAGGGTCGCGCCGTGCACGAGCTCGACGGCGACGGCCAGGGAGCGGGCGCGCGCGTCGAACCCCGAGCCGATGCGCGCGGCGAGGGCGACGCACATCGGGCGCAGGCGCTTGCCGCCCAGCGAGATCAGGTGCTCGGCGCCCCGGTGCACCGCCCGCGGCCCGGTGGGGAGGGAGAGTTCCCGCTCCAGCGAGGCCATGTCGGCGTGCACCAGGCCGGCGAGGTCCTCGAGCCGGGCTCCGAGCGAGGCCAGGTTGCGGTCCCCGCAGATGGCCTCGAGGCGACGCAGCACGTCGATGCGGCCAGGCTCGGAACCAGGTGAGCGCGCGGCGACGGCGACAGTGGACATCGCACCCTCCTCGGAGGCCTGCGACGAAGCGCGGGGCCCCGAAACGATCAACTCGTCGCGGCGTTCAAGAAATTTCGAACGCAGCGGGTCGGGTTCTGGCCCCCCTGTCCGGCCGGGTCAAGGTTCCCGGTCGAGTCCTTCGCTCGGGAGACAGCGGGTGTCGAGGGGCGCACAGACGAAGCGGGCATGCAGGTGCTCGTCGTGGCCGTCGACGTGTCGGATGACGCCGACCCGGGCGTCGGGCGGCCTGGGCCACTGAAACCAGGCCGCGAGCTCCGCCCGGGTCGCTCCGGCGCGCTCGGCGGCTTCGTGCAGCGGTTGCTGCAGGGCATGCTCCACGAACACGTACTCCACGGAGCCGTCGCGCAGCCAGGGCTCGAGCAACGCCCATTCGAGGTCCGCCTGGAGGGTCTCGGGCGTCAGCCGGTGGTGGCCGCACACGTTCGAGGGGCAGCGCTGGCGGTAGTACGCGATGTCGACGTCGCGGCCGCTCTGGTGGCTCAGGTGCTGGCTCAAGGGGCCGCCTTCGGGGCGGCTCGCGTCGCGGATCTGCACCGCGGGCGCGCGCGGGGCGCGGGCGTGCACGGCCTCGAAGCCCCGCTCGAGGAGGTTCGCGACGTGCCGGGTGACGAACGCCCGCTGCGGGTCGCGGACGACGTACCCGGGGTGGGGAGGCAAGGTGAGCCCGTGGACCAGCGAGCCCTCGTCGGGGCGGCCGACCGATTCGCTCGCGGGCTCGTCGCGTCGCGCGAAGATGCAGAGTTCCTGGTCGACGAGGATCCGATCGGCGCGGATCTGCCGATTCCACCGAAGGATCTCGGCGACCCGGACGCCGTAGCGCGCGGCGAGACCCCGCAGCGAGTCGCCCCGCCGGACCCGGTGCGTCACCCGGTGGCCGTGCCCCACGATCAGGGTCTGGCCGATCCGGAGCCGGTCGCCGTCGAGCGCGTCGTTGAGGGCGCGCAACGCCGAGAGGGTCAGGCCGTGCCGCGACGCGATGCGGGACGCCGAGTCCCCGGAGACCACGGTGTACTCGATGGGCTCGAGGTCCGCGCGGGCGGAGGGGCCGAAGAGGCCCGAGCCCAGGGCCATCGCGAGCAGGACCGTTCGCACACGCCGGCGCATGCCGGGGACTGTCCGGAGAGCGGCCGGAGGAAGCAAGAAACCGTACGAGGCGCCCGGTCGGGGGTGCGCGCGGCCCGCGCCCGTCCCATCCTCGGCGCGCATGGAGCACGATCCGGAGCGGGCGCACGCCCGCAAGGTGCGGCTGATGGCGCGGCTGACCTGGCCCGTGCTGGTCAGCGCGCTGATGCTCGTGCTCGGGCCGGCGCGGCTGGATGGAGATCTCAAGGTGCTGGTGCTGGCGCTGACGCTCGGAGGGGTGGCGGCGCTGAACGTGCCGTCCCTCGGGGTCGTGCAACGCGCCCGGCGCGAAGGGGTGCCCGACCGGTTCGTGCGCGTGCTGGCCGCGGGGCTCGTGATGCGTGGGCTGGCCGCGCTGGCGCTCGTCTGGCTGCTCTGGTAGCGGCGCCTGGGCGCGGGTGAGGCCCCCGGGAGAGGTGGCGCCGAGCGGGCGCGTGACGGCCGGGGCGGGACTTCGCGGGCACCCTCAGAGCGAGGCGAGCCGCGCGAGCAGAGGGCTTTCGGCGAGTGCTGTGTCGAGGTCGGAGGGGGTCCTGGACCACGGGGCCACGACGACCGGAAAGTCGAGTCGTTCCGAGAGGATATGGGCGTTGAAACGGGCGCTTGGATCGGGAGGATTCGAGGCCCGCGAGAGCACGAGCGCACACGGTGAGAGGCCGGCCTGCGCGGCCGATGCGACGATGCTGAGCGTGTCGGAGAGCACCCCGAGGCGGTCGGGAACGACCAGCAGAAGCGGGAGGCCGAGGCGAGCCGCGAGGTCGGCGGTGGTGTGGTGCCGGTCCAGGGGCACGAGGAGGCCGCCTGCGCCTTCGATGAGGGCGTAGCCTCCGGAGGCCGTACGACGAAGCGCCGCGACCAGGCGGTCGAGGTCCGGGGGAGGGTGTCCTTCGAGGGTGGCGGCGTAGGGGCTGACCGGGGACCGGGCCCGGTACCAGTCGGCCATCGTCGCCAGCTCGGGGCGCCCGCAGGCCTCGGCCAGCGCGAGGGCGTCGGCCGGTACGGGATCGACGCCGGTTTCGAGGGGTTTGAGGGCGCAGGGAGAGAGGCCGCGCGCGCGGAGCAGTCGGGCCAGCGAGGCGGTGATCGTGGTCTTGCCCGCGCCGGTCCCGGTGGACGTGACGAACACGCCTTTCATGGGTGTACTTCCCGGAGAACCGTCGTCAGGGCGTCGATCGCCTGGTCGAGGTGGGCGTCCGAGTGGGTCGCGACCGGGACGACGCGCAGGCGCGCGGTGCCCGAGGGAACGGTGGGCGGGCGGATGCCGTGGACGAAGACGCCAAGCTCGAGCAGCCGTGCCGAGGCGCGCATCGCCACGGACGGCTCGCCCAGCACGACGGGGATGATCGGGGAGGGGCTCTCGGGGATGGTCAGGCCGAGGTGTCGTAGCGCCTGGCGAAGGCGGCCCGCATGGGATGTGAGGGTCGCCCGGCCGTGCGAGTCCTGGCGGACGATCGAGACGGCGTCCGGGATGGCGGCGGCGAGGGCGGGGGGAAGGGCGGTCGAGAAGACGAAGGACCGGGCGCGGTTCTCGATCCACCGGACGGTGGCCGCCGGACCAGCCACGAAGGCGCCGCCGAGGCCGAGGGCCTTGCCGAGGGTTCCGACCAACGCGTCGGGGCGAATTCCGGCCGCGGCGCAGAGTCCGGCGCCCTCGGGGCCGACGACGCCGAGCGAATGCGCCTCGTCCACGAGGAGGCCCGCGTCGTGCTCGTCCGCCAGGCGGCGGAGCGCGGCCACCGGGGCCAGATCGCCGTCCATCGAGAAGATGGCGTCGGTGACGATCAGGCAGGCCCGGGCACCCGATCGGTGCTGTCGCAGCAGGGCCGCGGCGTGGTCGAGGTCGCCGTGGCGGTAGACCTCCACGTGGGCGCGGGAGAGTCGGCAGCCGTCGATGACGCTCGCGTGATTGAGGGCGTCGCTGAGGATCAGGTCTCCGGGGCCGACGAGGGCTTGAAGCGCGCCGAGGTTCGCGGCGTAGCCGGAAGAGAAGAGGAGAGCGGAGGGCAGGTCGACGTAGTCCGCGAGCGCGCGCTCGGCGGCGCGGTGGGGGGGCATCGTTCCGCTGACGAGCCGCGAGGCCGCGGCCCCGGCGCCCCAGTGCTGCACGCCGGAGGACAGGGCGCCCTGGAGAGCCGGATGGTCGGCGTGTCCCAGGTAGTTGTTCGAGCAGAGCAGCACGACGTCGCGACCGTCGATCCGGGCGGTGGGGCCTTGGCGGGTCTCGATGGTGCGGGGCGTACGTAGGAGGCCCGCCCGTTCCGTGGCGAGGAGGGCGGCCGTGATGTGGTCGTCGAAGGACACGGTCGCCAGCCTAGCAGGGAGGTCGGGGCCCGCCCCTCGGCGGGGAGCGTGGGAGCGGTCGGCCCCGGGTGGCGGATGTCGTAGAGGAAGTCGTGGAACGTTTCACGTGGAACCACGAGAGCGGGCGAGGCTGCTGCGTGTTCGGCGCTGCCGATCGTGCGCGGGGGAGTTGACGGCTGCGGTTGCGGGACGCGGTTGGCAAGGGTCGGGACCCGGAGGAGGGGTCCCGGCCCAGGGAGCTTCAGGAGGGCGCGGGGGTACGGCAATGGAGGGGAGGGCGTTTCACGTGGAACGTGGTCGGGCGTTGGGCGGAGGTCGTGGGCGGGCCGTTGTGAGGATTGGCGAGCGCGGCCGGGGAGGGCGTTTCACGAGGAACGTCGCCGGCCCGTGGCTGGGGGAAACCGACGTTCGACGGATCGGCGAGCGTGTCCCGGGAGGGCGTTTCACGTGGAACGTCATGACGGGCGTTGGGCGGAGGGATGGGGCGGGCTGTCGTGAGGATTGGCGAGCGCGGCCGGGGAGGGCGTTTCACGTGGAACGTCATGACGGGCCCACTGCGCCTCTGTTGCCGGACGGCGCCCTGTCTCGAAAGCCGCGGCTCCCTTGCAGGGGTTCGGCGCCTTCGAGCGGAGTCCGACGGGTCCGGGCGGTCGCGCGTTGGCTCCTCGGGCGACCTGTAGCGACGAGTTCTTCCCCCCCGGTCGGGGAGACGTTTCGACGTTCGCTCCGCCAGGCCTACTCCCTCGCGGAGCCGCCCTGCGGTTGGTTTGAGAGCCGAGTGGCCAGTCGATCGGCCCGGGGACCGAACGTTCTTTCACGAGGTGCGACTCCAAGGTCCCTGAGGACACCCAAGAGGAACGAACTTCGGGCGCCTGCAGATCGGAGGACCGGAGGCGAGATCGACCTGCGTCCGCTTGCCGGTCGGAGGACCGGAGGCGGGATCGACCTGCGTCTGCCTGCGGGTCGGAGGACCGGAGGCGAGATCGACCTGCGTCCGCGTGCGGGTCGGAGGAGCGGAGTCGGGATTGACCTGCGTCCGCTTGCCGGTCGGAGGACCGGAGTCGGGATCGAGCGGCAGACCCACGC
>CAIKNO010000138.1 GCA_903828805.1 uncultured Sandaracinus sp.
AGACCGCAGGAGCATACACGGCCCGCTCGTGCTCCGGGGCGCGGTGGCTGCGTGCGCGCGCGTCGCCCGGCCGAGGACGTCCAGCCCCGCAGCGGTCTACCCCGGACCGGCGCGAGCCGTTACGGTACGTTCCGATGCGAAGCGACCTTCTGCTCGGATGTTGGATGGCGGCGGTCCTCACCTCGTGCGCGCCCGGACTCGAACTCGCCGTCGATGTCCGGACCGACCTCGTGCCGGGCGTGGAGTTCGACCGCGTCGCGGTGGCCCTCGACGGCGCGCCGGCCGAGGGACGCCCCGTCGAGTCGGCGGGCGACTTCCGACGCGGCGTCCGCACGGCCGAGTTCCGAGGACTCGAGCGGGGCCGTCATCAGGTGACGGTGCAGGTCTTGCGCGGCGACCTCCCGGTCCTGACGCGACGGGTCGCCCTCCGCCTCGAGGGCTCGGTCATCCTGCCCGTCGTGCTCACGCGGGACTGCCGCGGTGTGGTCTGCCCGGGCAGCGGCTCCGTCACCGACAGCGAGTGCCTCGGGGGCGCCTGCGTCGACCCGGGATGTTCGCCGCTCGACCCGGCCTCGTGCCCCGCGGCGCAGTGCGGGTCCGACGCGGAGTGCACCAGCGCGACGGCGTGCGTCGAGCCGCGCTGTCTGGACGGCGTCTGCCTCGAGGTCGCCCGCGACGGCGCGTGCGGCTCAGGACAGGTATGCGTGCCGGGCGAGGGCTGCGTCGAGCGGCCCGGGCCGACCCCGTTGGACGCGGGGAGCCCCGACGCCGGTCCCCTCGATGCCGGCGGCAGCGCGATGCCGGTCCCGCCGAGCTGCGCGATGCCCGGCCTCGGGCGCACCGACTGTGACCCCTCGGGGACGGCCAGCTGCTGCGAAAGCCCGCTCGTCACGGGGGGCACGTTCTACCGGAGCTACGACGGCGTCTCCGCTGGGTACACGAGCCGCGCGTACCCCGCGACGGTGTCCGACTTCCGGCTCGACGCCTTCGAGGTGACGGTCGGGCGTTTCCGCGCCTTCGTGGCCGCGGTCGCAGCCGGCTTCCAGCCCGCCCCCGGCGCCGGCCGGCACACCCACCTCAACGGCGGCGCCGGTCTCCGCGACCCCGGCCCATCGGGCGGTCAGGAGCAGGGCTGGCAGGCCGACTGGACCGTCCCCTATCTGCCCGCGACCAAGGCCGCGTGGGATGCCGCCCTCGTCTGCGACATGACCCTCGCCACGTGGACGGCGGACCCGGGCGCGAACGAGCGCCTCCCGATCAACTGCGTCAACTGGTACGCCGCGCAGGCGTTCTGCCTGTGGGACGGGGGCTTCCTGCCGAGCGAGGCGGAGTGGAACTACGCGGCCTCCGGAGGCAGCGAGCAGCGCGTCTACCCGTGGTCGTCTGCGCCCGGCGAAGCCGGCATCGTGGACGCCACGTACGCCGTTTACGCCGCGCCCGGAGTGGCTGCCGTGGGCCTCACGCTGGGCCTCGGGCGCTACGGTCAGTTCGACCTCGCGGGCAACGTGAACGAGTGGACGCTCGACGAATCCGTCGTCCCCTACGCCGCCGGGCCGTGCGTGGACTGCGTGCACTTGTACCCCGTCCTCGAGTCCATCGTGGTGCGCGGCGGGTCCTTCTCCACCCCCGTGTTCAACACGACGGCCTTGTTCGCGTCCGCGCGCGCGAACCAGGACGCCGGCGGGCGGAACTTCACGAACGGCGTTCGCTGCGCGCGGGCCCCTTGAGGACGGGGCGCGGCCTGGCCGTTCAGAGCATCGTCAGCCGACCCTGACGGTGATCGGAGATCGCCTGCTGGATCTCGGCGTCGGTGTTCATCACGAAGGGTCCCCACCGCGCGATGGGCTCGCGCAGCGGGCGCCCGGCGATCAGCAGGAAGCGGCCCGGGCCCTCGGCGCGCGCGGCGACCTCGTCGCGGCCCGGCGCGAGCACCGCGACTGCGCCCCGCGGCACCCGGGTGCCGTCCTCTCCGAAGCGCACCTCACCCTCGATCACGTACGCGAACGCCGTGTGCGCCGGCGGCACCTCGTGCGAGAACCGGCCGCGGCCCTCGAGCCGCACGTCGAGGAAGAGCGGATCGGTCACGATGTCCTGCACCGGGCCGCGCTGCCCGGCGAGCGCGCCCGCGACGAGCCGCACGCGCGCGTCCTGGTGCTCGAGCTCGACGATGCGCTCGGGCGCGAGGTCCTGGTAGCGCGGCGGCACCATCTTGTGCGACGCGGGCAGGTTCACCCAGAGCTGGAACCCGTGCAGCAGCCCCTGGGTCTGTCGGGGCATCTCGGAGTGCACGATGCCGTGTCCGGCCGTCATCCACTGCGTGCCGCCGGGCCCGATGAGCCCGCGGTTGCCGAGCGAGTCCCGATGCTCCATCGAGCCGGAGAGCATGTAGCTGACGGTCTCGAAGCCCCGGTGCGGATGCGTCGGAAAGCCCGACACGTAGTCCTCGGGGTTGCGGGAGCGCATCTCGTCGAGGAGCAGGAAGGGGTCGAGGTCCGGCAGCGCGCGGGTGCCGATCGCCCGGTTCAGGTGCACGCCCGCGCCCTCGGTCACCCGCTGCGAAGGGACGATCTGCTGCACGGGACGCGCGAGCCCCGCGAGCCGCGTGCGCGGCGGCGCTTCGCGGGCCCCCGTCGGACGACAGCCGAGCGCGAAGGGAAGCGCTGCGGATGCGGGCAGCGCGAGCCCGGCCGCGAGCATGCGGCGACGGCTCAGCATCGAAGAGGGGCGGAGGGGCATGGTGGGGACGTAGGATAGCGCGCTCCCGGGGCGGCGACGCGCCCTCGACACGGCGCGGACCGCGCTCCAACCTCGACGACGCCATGCCCGACACGTCGCGACTGCCACGCCTCGCCCTCGCCTTGCCGCTCTCGGCCTTCGCCGCCCTCGCAGGATGCGGCGATCCCGCCCCCACCACGGCGCCCGATGCGGGCGCGATGACGACCCCCGACGCGGGCCTCGTCGACGAGATCGCCTGGCACGTCGAGGCCGACTACCCAACGCCCGTGGTCTTCGCGTCCGCCTCCGTGCTTCCGGTCGGCGACCGTCGCTACCTCTACGTCGTCGGCGGTCAGGCCGGCACGTACGGCGCCCCGACCGACCCGGTGCCCGACGTGCGCCGCGCCGAGATCCTGCCCGACCACACCCTCGGCGCATGGGAAGACGCCGGCCGCCTGAGCACCGGCATGCGGCCGATTCCGCTCGCGGGGCACCACGCCATCCAGCTGCACTTCGACGACGGCAGCGAGGGCGTCGCGGTCGCTGGCGGAGGCACCGGCGCGAGCGACCTGCCGCTCGTGCTCACGTGCCCGGTCGATCCCTCGAGCGGCGCGCTGTCGGGCTGGGGACGCTTCGATCCGATGCTCACCGAGGGCGCGTGGTTCGCCACCTTCGAGCCCTTCGATCCGCACATGCTCGCGCTGATCGGCGGCACCCTCGCCGGCACGCCCACCGCGCGCGTGGTCGTCGCGCCGGTGCTCAACGGCGCGATGTCCGCGACCTTCATCGACGGCCCGCCCCTGCCTTCGCCGCGCTTCGGCCACGCCTCGGCGATGATCGGCGGCGAGGTCTACGTCATCGGCGGCGCGAACGACGACGGCGTCCTGAACGAGGTCGTGCGGACCACCCGGGACGCCACGATGCACGTCGAGGGCTGGCTCGACGCGGGCAGCACCGGCAGCGGCCTCGTGTTCGCGGGCGCGGCCGTCGCCGAGTCGTCGCTCTACGTGCTCGGAGGTCTGGTCGGCGGCGTGGACGACGGCACCGCGACCGCCCGCGTGCTCACGTCGACCGTGCGCGCCGACGGCAGCCTCGGCGTCTTGCGCCCCGTGGACGGCGGTGCGCTGCCCGCCCCCGTCGCCGCGCCGATCGTCGCGACCGACGCGGGCCACGTGTACGTGGTGGGCGGTTACGGCGCGGACGGCCAGGCGACGGCCCGAGTCCTCTCGTCGCGCCTGCCCTGAAAAGCACGCCCCCGTCGGCGACGCCGCGGCCGGGCTCGGGGCACGGAGGCCCGCCGCGGAGCGCCCGCGGTGCCTCCATGCCCGCCGCGACCCCGGGACGTCATGAGGCGCGGTCGATTTTGGGCCCTGCTGCCAGGACCGCGCTTGCCTCGCGTCACCGGTGCATCGGGCCGCGCCCACGCCGCGACCTCGCCCGGGCCTTGCCCGCTAGGGCGCCTCGAGCTCGATCAGGTTCACGTAGCAGTACGCCCCCACGCGCCGGTCGACGTCGACGAAGAGGCGACCCCGGGCGTCGGGCACGAGCCCTTCGAGCACGGTGACCTCGGCGTCGTTCCCGTCGTAGCCGCCGGCGCCGAGCGCGGGTCCGGTCGTGCGCACGGTGGCGCTCCGCGCTGCGCTGCCGCCGTGCACCGTGAAGGCGGTCTGGCGCTCCTCGTCGGCGCTGCTGCGGCTCGCGAACAAGCGCAACGTGTAGCGTCCGAGGGGGTCGAGCCCCTCGAACATCAGGCCCGCCGCGTCGTCGGGGTCGCCGGAGTAGAAGAAGTCGGCGGTCGCCTCCGGCACCGCGAGGGTGCCGAGCCGCGCCCCCGAGGGCGACACGAGCCCTCCGTTGCGCAGTCCGTTCGCGCGAAATCCTCCGGTCAGCACGAGGGCGACCTCGCTCGATGCCCCGCGGGTGCTGCGGAGACCCCGCAGCGCCTCGCCCGCGTGGGCCTGCGCGCCGCCCGCGAGCGGATGCCACGCGTTCCACGCGATGCCGAAGGCGTCGACGGCGGGGGCCGGGGCGCCGTCCTCGGGGTTCGAGGGCCCGAGGTCCACGCGGATGAGCGTGCCGGGAGCAGGACCCGTCGGCGTCGGGCGCGGGGACGGCGCGAGGATCGCGCCCACGGCCGGCAGCACCGCGGACTCGAAGCGCGCGTACCCCTCGGCCGACAGGTGCAAGCCGTCCTCGAGGAAGAGGCCGGCGGCCGGGGGGCTGCCCGTCGAGAGGAACGCCCCGGGCCCATCGACGTAGTGCAGCGACGGGTGGAGGGACGCGAGCCGCCGCACCTCGGCGTTCACCTGCTCTGCGACCGGCCAGAGCGGCCACCGGGCCGGGGTCGGCGTGATCCCGACGTAGATCAGCGGCACCCCGGGCGCCCCCGCGTGCACCCGCGTCGCGAGGCAGCGGTACGCGTCGATGACCTCGCCCGGGGCGCGTCCGTCGGCGAGGTCGTTCGTGCCAGCGAAGATCAACACCCCGCGCGGCGCGTGTCGAAGGATGAGCGTCGTCGCGTGCGCCGCCACGTCGGCGAGGCGCGCGCCCCCGACGCCGCGCTGGAGCGGATCGAAGGACGAGAGCGCGCGGGCCGCCGAACGCCAGCGGCGGATGGTCGAGGAGCCCGCGAGCACGAGACCGCCCGGCGGCGGCGGCGCGAGGTCGTCCTGCCGGGCGTACGCGGCGACGACGTCGGCGAACGGGTCGCTGCCCACGTCGAGCGCAGCGCACGGATCGTCCGCCCACGGCAAGGGCGGGACGGACTCGCCGGCATCGGCAGGCGCCCCGATCGGCGCATCGAGCGCGGCGGACGGGCCCCCGTCGCGCCGCACGGACGCCTCCGGGGACGAGGCCTCTCCCCCGTCGACGCGGCCCTCGCCCGACGCGCACGCGGCCGCGAGCAGCGCGAACGCGCCGAGC
>CAIKNO010000139.1 GCA_903828805.1 uncultured Sandaracinus sp.
ATTCGACAAGGGCCAGGACCCCAAGGAACTGGCCGAGGGTCTGGCCGAGCACTTCCGCAACGTGCTCGTCGTGAAGGTCGATCCCGAGAAGGCACACGAGTTGGTGGCCGCGAGCAACGAGGACCTGACACAGAAGGTGAAGGACGGAACGTTCCGCGAGGACCTCTACTACCGCCTGCGCGGCGTCACCGTTGAGATGCCGGCGCTGCGCAAGCGGCTCGACGATCTCCCGGAACTCTGCGACCGACTGCTCGCGCGGATCGCGGACGAGCGCGGCGAGCCCGCCAAGACGATCGCCCCCGACGCACTCGGCCTGCTCGCCATGCACCGTTGGCCGGGAAATGTCCGTGAGCTCGAGAACGTGCTCCGGTCGGCCACCCTCTTCGCCGAGGGGGACGTCCTGACGCCCGACGATCTCGCTGCCTTCCGTGGGGCGTTTGCTCCTCCTGCTGCGGAAAGCCCGCTGGGCGTCCGCGCGCGACCGGGAACAGGCGAGGCGTCGAGGGACGCCGAAGGCCACGTCGAGGCCTTGGTCTACGAGCACGTCCGCGCCGGCCTCACGTCGCTGTTCGACATGAAGAAGAAGTTGGAACGGGAGTGCATCGTGCGGGCTCTCGAAGAAACGGGTGGCAACATCACCCGGGCCGCTGCGATTCTTGGTATGAAGCGGCCGCGACTGTCTCAGCTCGTCAAGGAATACGAGCTCGGGGAACCGGGGAACTAGGCGTATGGAACGGGTGAATCGAATCGCGAAAGCATGCCGGTCGGTCGTGACCGCCACGTGTGGCTGGGCCTGCATGGCGGCCGTGGGCGGCGGGATGATCGGCTGCGTGGGCGGCGCGCGCGATGGCGCGGGCGCCACCGTGGGTCGGTCCGGCGACTTCCTCGTGGAGGTCGGCCCCGCGGCACCGCTCGGCCACGTCGATAACTGGCACGGCGCGGTCGCCGGATGCGAGGGGCATCTGAACGGCTCCGAACGCTTCGCCATCGCGACCCGAGGTCACGGTCTGGTGGTCGCCGTCGGTCTCGATGGTCAGGTCGTGTGTGTCGACACCGTGGAAGCGGTGGAAGCGGAGCTCGAGTCCTCGGGAAGGGAGGACGAAGCCGCCGGTCTCGACGCCGCCTATCAAGCGAGCGTCTCGCTCGGCCACTCGCGCAACCTCGGCACCGAGGGATCGTCCCGTTCAGGTGACCCGGATCCCGAGCCCAACCTCGGCGCCATCCGTGCGCGATTCGGCTCCGGCGATCCCGATCCCGAGCCGAACTGAGGCGGCTCCGCGCTGCCATCACCGCCACGCGCCGAGGGCGCCACGGGTCACAGCGTTTCGCCATGGACCTCCGCACCCAGGTTTCGCTCGTCGCATCGATCGTGTGCTTCGCGATCGCCGCCTCGGTCTTGTTGCGTCCTCGAACGCGGCGCGTCCATTGGCTGTTCGCCGCGTTCGACCTGACGGTCGGCGCCTGGTACTTGACGACGTTCCTCGCGGCCCTCGATGGGCGCGGCGCGTTCTGGGAACGATTCAACCTGGTCTGGGCGGTGCTGCTACCGCTCTCCGCAGGCCAGTTCTTTCGTGCCTTCCTGTCGAGCGAGACGCGCCGGACCGGATGGATGAATGGCGTCGCGGGGGTACTCGCCGCGACGATCATCGCGGCGATCTTCTCCCCGTTCTACCGGCACATCCTCGTCGGCACCGCGATCTTTTCGTACGTGTTCGTGCTCCTCTCGAGCGCGCTCGTCATCCTCTACCGAGCCGGGCGACGCGCCCGCTCCCGATTCGACCGCGCGCGGCTCCTCTACCTCGCCCTCGTCGGCACGCTGGCCGCGGTCTTCACGCTGGCGGAGTACCTCCCCTACGTCGGCCTCGATCTGCCTCCGGTCGGCAGCGTCCTGAACCTCGTGTTCCTGTACGTGATCTCGCAATCGATCCTGAGCTCACGCATCCTCGACCTCTACGAGCTCGCAGGGAAGCTGGCGGTGCTCACCACCCTCTCCTTTTCCCTCGCCGGGATCCTCTGGGTGCTGGTGGCCCTCGACCCGGGCCACTTCTACCTGCACTCGGTCGCCGCCGCGCTCGTGCTGCTGCTGCTCACCGAGCCCGTCCGTCACAAGGTCGAGCAACAGATAGCCCAGCTCTTCTTCCGCGAGCGGCGTGACTTCGAGCGGATGATCGGCGACCTGCGTCGGCAGCTCGCGAACGTGCTGTCGATCGACGACCTCGTGCGCGACTGCATGACCGCGTTCGAGGGCTCTCGAAGGTTGACGCACGGCGCCATCTACCTCCTCGATGCGGAGGGTCTCGGATACCAGCTCGCCGGGCACGTCGCGACGCGCTCGCCCGAGTCCACGTCGGCCGCGGGCCGGATCGAGCTCGCGCCCGCCCGGCCTCTCCTCGAACGTCTGCGACGAGAAGAAGCCTTGGTCATCGAGAACCTCGAGCGCGAACTCGAGGAACGCCGGGAGCTCGGAGAGGACCTCGAGGCGGCTAGCCTGGCCGAGATCATCTCGACGATGGAGCAGATGCATGCGTCCATCGCCGTCGCGATGCGGGGTCAGGACGAGACCTACGGGATCCTGTGCGTTCGCGACGACCGGCTCCGCGACGCGTACTCTCCGGAAGAGGTCCAGCTTCTCAAGGGCCTCGCTGCGCAGGCGTCGATCGCCGTCGAGAACTCGCGGCTCTACCAGCGGATGAAAGACCGCGACCGACTCGCCACGCTCGGCGAAATGGCCGCCGGCCTCGCCCACGAGATCCGCAATCCCCTCGGATCGATCAAGGCGAGCGCCCAGTTCCTCGCCGAACCGGCAGCCAGCGGCGCGGCCGAGCCGAGCCAGGAATTCCTCGATATCATCGTCGAGGAGGTGGACCGACTGAACCGGGTCGTCTCCTCGTTCCTCGACTACGCCCGCCCGCCGCAGCAGGGACTCGATCACACGCCCATCGACGCGAACGCCACGGTGCGCCGCACGATGCAGTTGCTCGGCCCTCAACTCGGCGGCGGGATCGAAGCGCACATCGATCTCGCCGACGCGCTGCCCTCGATCCGCATCGACGCCGAGCGGCTTCGCCAGGTCCTCATCAACCTCGTGCTGAACGCGGTGCAGGCGATGGAGGGACGCGGCCGACTGGTCGTGCGCTCCCGGAGCCTGTCGCTGGCGGGCAAGCCGTGGGTCGAAATTCAGGTTGCAGACACCGGCCCGGGGATCGCGCCGAAGGTCCTCTCGCACCTGTTCGTGCCTTTCGTCACCACGAAGGAACGCGGCACCGGACTCGGCCTGGCCATCTCGCAGCGAATCATCAGCGCGGCCGGTGGACATATCGACGCACGCTCGAGCCCAGGCGCGGGCTCGACGTTTCTGGTGCGGCTCCCCGCGGAGTGAGAAGCCTCGTCAGTTGACGCGATGCGTCGGTCGATCTTGCCTGGTGCGCCCGACTTCAGACGCTACTCTCGCGCGCGTTCCAGCACTGTCTCGTGAACCCAGGAGGCTCTCGTGATCATCGGCGTTCCCACGGAGATCAAGACCCGCGAGTACCGCGTCGGCATCAACCCCGGCGGCGTGCGGCAGCTCGCGAAGCACGGGCATCAGGTGCTCATCCAGAAGGGCGCCGGCCTCGGCGCAGGCATCGCCGACAAGGACTTCGAGGCCGCCGGCGCTCGCATCGTCGCCACCGCCGCCGATGCGTGGTCGGCCGACATGGTCATGAAGGTCAAGGAGCCCCTCCCCGCGGAGTACGGGTTCTTCCGGCCGGGTCAGATCATCTACACGTACCTTCACCTGGCGCCGCTGCCGGAGCTCACCGCCGAGCTGATGCGCACCAAGGTGCGGGCGATCGCGTACGAGACGGTGCAGTTGGCCGACGGCTCGCTCCCGCTCCTCCGCCCGATGAGCGAAGTGGCCGGCCGAATGGCCACGCAGGTGGGCGCCACGTGCCTCGAGAAGGAGCGCGGCGGCAAGGGCCTGCTTCTCGGCGGCGTGCCGGGAACGCGACGAGGCAAGGTCGTCATCCTCGGCGGCGGCGTCGTCGGCACGCACGCCGCGAGCATCGCGGTGGGCATGGGCGCGCACGTCACCGTCCTGGATGTCGACGGCACTCGGATGAGCTACCTCGAGGACATCTACGGCGCGTCCGTGGAGACCTTGTATTCGAATCCCTCGAACATCGAGGAGGCGGTCAGCCGCGCCGACCTGGTCATCGGAGCGGTGCTCGTCGCCGGCGCCAAGGCGCCGAAGCTCGTCGACGAGGACATGATCAAGCGAATGCAGCCGGGGAGCGTCGTGGTCGACGTCGCCGTCGACCAGGGCGGATGCATCGCGACCTGCCGGCCGACCAGCCACGACCACCCGACCTTCGAGTTGCACGGCGTCGTGCACTACTGCGTGCCGAACATGCCGGGCGCGGTCTCGCAGACCTCGACCTTCGCCCTGACGAACGTGACGCTGAAGTACGCCGAGATGATCGCCAACATGGGCGTCGAGGCCGCCGTGCGCTCGAACGCGCCCTTGGCACTCGGCGTCAATGTCTGGGACGGCAGCTGCACGTACGAGGCGGTCGCCGAAGGCGTCGGAATGGAGTACACGCCGCTCGCCCACCTGCTCGGCTGATCGCGCGAGGCGCCTTCCTGTCTTCAGGTTGGCGCCACCGCCCGAGAGGCCACCTTGCCCCTCCCGAAATGAACGAGCCTGGGTCGCCGTGCGGCCCAGGCTCTTCGTTTTGCTGAGGACTGCTGCGTCCGCGAGGGCGCCGCCGAGGCGGAGTCAGTACGACACGCCCGCGCCGAGGTTCACCGACCACTGACGGGGCAGATCGGAGGGCAGCGACGCGTCGAGATCGTGCGGTGCGGCCGCGTCGAACGCGAACGCGCCGGTCAGCGCGAACCACTCGTAACGCACCTGAGCACCCGCGAAGACCCGCGCACGCATCGAGCGAATGCGGGGAAACACCACGTTGTGGTTGAAGTCCGTCCCGTCCCCCCGGCAGTACGGCGCCTCGGTGCCGAGCGGCGGCCCCCCCGGCGCGCCAGGAAGCGAGGGACTCGGATTGCACTCGTTGTAGGCATCGCGCTCCGGCGTGAGATCGACGAGCTCCGTGTCGCCGAAGACCCACGCGACCTGCGCTCCAACGTAGGGCGAGAGCTCCACGGTGTCCCCGAGGATGAAGCGTTCTCCGACGCTGACGTCGATCGAGGGCACCGTGACGTTGACCTCGGGGTCGCCGACGAGCGCCTGGACCGCACCCCGCACCGAGACGGACGGGAAATACACACTCGTGTTGCGGTCGCGCAGCCCCTCGAGAAGCGCCCACCGCACCTCGGTTCCGAGCGTCCAGTACGACGTGTTGGCTGCGAATCCGAGGCTCGCGCCGAGCTCGAACCCGAAGGGCAGCCCCTTCCTCGCGTTGATGCGCTGCCAGGCGATCACTTGGTCCACGAAGCGGTTCCGGCTATCGGGACCGTCCCCCTCGGTCCCGCGGGCCCAGGACTCGTCGTCGGCCGAGACACCCGTGATGAACGACTCGATGCCGACGTAAATTCCGCGCATGCCCCGCGTGTGCGCTGGGAGCAGGATCGGCGGGATCAGGCCCCCTGCGAATTGGGTCATCAGCCGACGCCACGCGACGTCATCGCTGCACCAGTCACGACGCAGGCCGCCCGCGAACGACGATGGGCACGCCGTATCGGGGACCACCGCTGGGTCCTCGGCCGTGATCCGCAGCCGAGACAGCGCCAAGTCCATCCGCTGCGCGTGGGCCTCGCCCGCCACGAGCCACGACGCAACCACCAACAGGGCCGACCCTACGGTCTGCCGGAACGCCGTCGCCAACCTGCTGCGCATCGAGCCGACGCTATCGCCGACACCACTCGGGCGTCAAGGACCGCCTCGCGCGCAGGTTTCGTCTTCCGTCGAAGACTCGGTCACAACGAGCCCGGGGGGCCGGCGCGGGCACCCTCTGATCGCTCGTTCTTCTCGCCGCGGGCGAGCCGGCTCTGCGCGCGAAGCAAACCCGCCCCCCGGGCCTCGCCCGAACCCACGGCGTCGGAGGTTCAGGACTCGCTGTAGCTCGACAGTTGCTGGCGGATGACGTCCTCCGAGATCCCGTCCGGCAGGTACTCCTTCAGGACGTCGGCGATGGTCACGAGCATGTCGTCGACGCCCTTGTCCTCGATGAGCTTGGCGAGCAGAGAGCGAGCCTCGCGGGAATCGTCGTCGCGCAAGTACTGCCGTACCTGCTCGATCGTGATGTCTCCCGAGAAATCGATTTGTGCGTTCTGGAGTAGAAAGCGAGCCAATTCCTTCACGCCGATCCTCCGGTAGACGGGTCGAAGTCGAAAGCCGACCCCGAGAGAGAAGGAGAGGGTTGTAGTCCTTCGGTCACACCATAGGCAAGGGAAGAGTTGTAGTATCCCCGGCGAGGCTCGATCGATGGACTCTCCGCGTATCCGCATTCTGGTGACCGCATTCGCCGCCGTTCCCGGCTCCTCGCCCCACGGCGCGGCGCTCCTGGCCATGACCGCCGCGGTCCGCGGCGAGCTGGACCTCGTGACCATCAAGACCGAAGCTCTCTCCCACGTGGAGAAGATCGGCGATGCCCGAATGTTTCGGGTGCCGGTCGGCGACGCCGGGCCTCTGGAGCAGCGGATCATGTTCGACCGCGCCATCGCCCGACAGCTCGAGGCCGAGCGCTACGACGTCGTTCACGTGCGCGGCCCCTTCGAAGGCCTCGCCGCCGCCGCGCGCAAGGCGGCGCTGGGCTTTCAGCTGGTCTACGAGGTCGCCACGTTCCCCGACGAGGCCCTCGGTGCCGAGGTGGAAACACGGTGGGCCGAAGCGCATGCCCGCTGCGTCGAGCAGGCGGACCTCATCCTGGTCCCGACGGAGGCCGCGCGTCGGGCCTTGTCGGACCTCGAACGTCCTGAGCGCATCGTGGTGCTGCACCCGGGCGTGGATGTCGGCTCCTTCGACTGGAAGCCGCCGCCCCGGACGAGCACGCCGCGGCTTCTCTACCTCGGCTCCTTCAGCGCCGACAGGGACCTCGGAACGTTGCTGGGCGCCATCAAGCGGGTATCCCAGACGCGCGAGGTGCGGGCGCTGCTGGCTGGCGAAACGGACGCGTCGCGACGAGAGCGGCTGCGGACGATGGTCCACAGCTTCGAGCTCGAGGACATCGTCGAGGTGCGCGGCGAACCCCACCCCCGTGCGCTGCCGAAGATCATCGCCGGTGCCGACCTCTGCATCGCCCCTGCGAGCGAAGGGCCCCGCTTCGAGTCCCTCGGCGACCTTCCCCAGCCGCTGCTCGAATACTTGGCGTGCCACCGCCCCGTCATCGCCGCGGGGGTCCCTGGCGTCTCGGAGGTCATGCGCGACGAGCACGAGGGGCTGTTGTATCCCCCCGGCGATGAGGGTGCGCTCGCGGACGCGATTCTCCAGCTGCTCCGCGATACACAGCTTCGGGACCGGACCGTGGACGCCGGGTACCGACGGGTCCGCGAACTATTCTCCAGCGGCGCTCGGCGGCGGCGTATCGCCGAGATCTACGAGCGGCTCGTGCCCGGCTCGCAGGGCGTCGACCCCTGGGAGGAGAGCTTCGAGAACGAACACACCGGCTCGAGCGCGCTGGCCGAGTCGCTCTCCGATCTGATGAACGGCCCAGGGACCGGCGAGCACCTGGTGCCGGGCGACACGGGGAAGGCGACGGGGCGGCACGGTTCGATCGACGACGTCGACGGTGGATTGCGAACCGACCGGCACGGATCCGAGGGGCATGGCTCCGACCTGCATGAACCCGAGGGGCACGGCTCCGACCTGCACGCCATCGACACCGGGATGCTCGGCCCACTCGAGACGCAGCCGGGCACCACACTCGCACCCTCGATGCCCGCCAAGATCGATACCGATCCGGGGGCTCTGGTCGCCGAGGCCACACGCCCTGGCGACACGAACCCGGGCACCGCCGCCACCTGAAACGAGCCGCGGGGTTCAGGCGCCTGACGACCGTGCGACCCCGAACTGCTGAGCGAGCGCGTCGTCCCAGTGGTCGGCCAGGCGTCCGACGCCGCGGATGGTCGCATCGACCTCCGATGCGTCCAGGTCGCGCAGGGGTCGTTCGCTGACCACCACCACGTCGCCGCCCACCACTCCGAACGACGCGCCGACGAGCTCGCGCGCGTTCAACTCGAGCAGGTGCTGGTAGAGCGCCGCGCGGCTCGGTCCCTCGGGGATGCGCACGACGGGCGCCGCGACGCGAAAGGTCCCTTCACGTCCGCCCTGGGCGGGGTGGACGACGACCATGACCTGGGCGCTGCCTCGCTGCAGCGCGTACACGACCGACGGTCCATCCCCGGCCAACCGGGCGCTTCCGGCATCGAGCCCGAGCGTCCGAAGGCTCGCCTCCACCAGGTCCACGGCCCGCTGCGCCTCGTTGCTCTCGCCACCCTCGACAATGCCCATCTCGCCCTCCGAAGGAGGAGATTGCACGCCGCAACGAGGGCCGATGTCAAGCGACGTCGGCCTCGCGATG
Source organism: uncultured Sandaracinus sp. (assembly GCA_903828805.1). Lineage (GTDB taxonomy): Bacteria > Myxococcota_A > Polyangia > Polyangiales > Sandaracinaceae > Sandaracinus. The sequence goes on from CAIKNO010000139.1 coordinate 8,517, forward strand.
CCTCAGCGCCGGGCGATCTCCTGCAAGACGTCGTCGCACGGTCGAGTTCGTCGTCGGTCACGTAGAGTGCCGGTCCCAGGCGCAGCACATCACCGCGGGCGTCGGTGTAGATCCCCTCCTTGCGCAGCAGCGAGACCCACGTCGAGGCGTGCGGCGAACGAACCGCGACGAACGCGCCGCGTGCTGCCTCCGGCCTCGGCGTCAAGACATCGAGGCCCTCGAGGCCCCGCATCAACCGTCCGGTCTGTGCGAGCGAGAGCGCCCGACAGCGCTCGAGCGTGAGGTCGAGGCTGTCGAACCAGTCGATGACCGCTCTGGCTCGATAATGACTCGTGGGGTCGTACGTGCTGCCGGCGAACCTGTCCGCCCCCCGAGGCCCGTAGCCGACCGCCCGTCCCTCGCGCGCCCCCGAGAGGTTCGCGAAATCGCTGAACCAGCCCGTGTAGACCGGACGCAGGGCGCAGCCCGACGGCACCCGGAGGAAGCAGTTGCCTTCTCCCCATTGCGCATACTTGTACCCGCCCGCAGTGACGAAGACCGGCTCGCCTCCGAAGTCCGCCACCGACATCGGCATCGCGGCAAACCCATGGTACGCGTCCAGCAACACGGCCGCGCCATGCCGGTGAGCCGCCGAGACCGCCGCCGAGAGATGCGGTACCACCGACGAGGTCTCGAAGAGGACCGTCGAGACCATCAGCGCGGCGGTGGTCGGACGCACCCGAGCGGCAAGGCGCTCCGCGAGGGTATCGACCGGCGCCCACGGGACGGCTTCGACCTCGAGACGTTCCTCGGACAGCCGTGCGAGCTGTCGGTGCATCGCGTGAAACTCTCCCGTCGTCGTCAGCACGTGAGGCCGCGACTTCAGGTCGAGCGCCGACAGGAATCGGGTCAGAAGTTCGTGGGTGCTCGAGCCGAGCGCGATCTCGTCGGGTCGCGCTCCGATCCGGGCGGCGATCCCACTCCGAACGGCGTCCGCGGCCTCGAATGCACGCTCCCACTTGTCGTCCACGAAGGCGGCGGCGTCGTCGAACGCCAGGGTCATCGCGTCGCGGGCGACGTCCGGCCACGCCTGGTGCGAGTGCCCGGTCAGGAGCACTCGGTCGTCACGCAAGAAGAAGGAATAGTCGGCACGCAGCGCGCGCGGGTCGATGGGCTTCATCAGGGCCACGAAGGTAGGCGATGGCACCCGCGATGACGAGGCCGTCCGCCATCGAAAGGCCCTCGGCCGCGCCGCGGACCCGAGGCGCGGCCGTGGGCTCGCCGGGCCGGACGTGAGAAGCCGCCGCCCCTCGCCTCTGAACGACGCTCGCTCGACCCGGCGGCGGAGGCACCGCAGGATGCGCCCGGTGAGCCTCGCCCAGCTCGTCGAACTGGTGGTGTCCCACGCCTCGGAGCGAGAACTCGCCGAGGCCCGCCTCGCGTTCGAGCGAGAGACCGGCGCGTTCTCCGTCGGCGATGCCTGCTACGAAGAGCGCATCGAGGCGTTCTTCGTGTGGATGGCGGTCGAATGGCGGGCGGGCCACGCGTCGAAGCGATTCGCGGCGGAGAGTCCCGCGCTGCCCCCCGAACACTCCAGACTCCTGGCCGCGCTGGCGAGCTCGATGCGCAGTCTCTGGGAGGTGCGCGAATCGGGGGTCGGCGGGCGGATCAGAGTACGCTGCCTGCTCGGCCACGCCGAGTTCGCGGTGCAGCCCGACCCCCACGCCGCTCTCCGCTGGACGGTCGGCGATGTGTTCGATGGCCGCGTCGTCGGGACCCCGGGCGGCATCCAGGTCGCGCCGGGCGCCATCTTTCATCCGCGCGAGGCCCACGAGGCCCTCAAGTCGCTGCTCGCCGAGGCGCGGGCCCGCGGCCGCTGCGACGCCTCCCTGCTCGATCCGTTGCTGAAGATCCGGATGCGATTCGATGCGTTCACGAGCATCGCCGCTCGACACGTGTACCGCTTCGACGCCCTCTCGTGCTCGGATGTCCTCGCGGCCCCCTGGCACGGTCCACCGCGGCCTCCCCCGACAGCATGAAGCCCGCGGCGATCGCTCGCCGCGGGCTTCCGGTCGGACCGGCTCGTAAGCCGAGTTCTGTATCCCGTGCAGCGTCACCGCGCACGGGTGGCGATCATTCCTCTACGACGCGCGTCACCGCGCGCCTCATGCGACACACCCGGGAGCCTCGGACGGGCCGTCCTCGAACGCTCCCCTATTCGGTCTTGCTCCGGATGGGGTTTGCCTTGCGACCGATGTTACCACCGGCCCGGTGAGCTCTTACCTCACCGTTTCACCCTTCCCGCGATGCCCCTCTCTCGAGGGGGGGCGGAGGTATCCTCTCTGTTGCACTGTCCTCGGGGTCGCCCCCACCAGCCGTTGACTGGCATCCTGCCCTGTGGAGCTCGGACTTTCCTCCCGTGCGGAAACCCGCACCGGCGATCACCCGAGCCGCTCCGACGACCGCACTCTGCGACGGCCTGCACCGCATGCAACCATCCGCCGGAAATTCGACCCGGAGGCGCCGCTTTCGTAGCGTCGAGGCGTGCGTCGCACGCCCGCCATCGCTGCCCTCCTCGCGCTCGGGTGCGGTCCCGCGCCCCAGGCGTCGTCTGATGCAGGAGCGTCCGTGGAGCCCGCCGCGGCCCCGGTCGCGGAACGCCCCACGGCGGCGCCGCCGCCTGCCATCGATGTTGCGCTCGACGGGACCGTGCTCGCAGGCAGCATGCCGGGAACTCCGGGCCGCCGACCAGGCCGCGAGGCCGACGCCGTGCCGGTGGCGCTCGCGCCCTACCGGATCGACCGGCTGCCGTACCCGAACGACCCGCTGGTCAGCCCCCTGCTCGTCGCCACTCGGCGCGAGGCCGAGCAGTGGTGCGAGCGCCGCGATGCACGCCTTTGCTCGGAACTCGAGTGGGAGCGTGCCTGCGAGGGCGACGGGCATGACCCCTTTCCGGGCGGGCCGACCCTCGACGTCGACCGTTGCGCGGGCGACGTCGCTGCGTGTCCTTCGGGCACGGGCACGCTCGCCATGGGGTTCTCCGCGCCGGAATGGACCTCGAGCGAAGTTCCGGCCGACCAGGCACGACTCGGTCGCATCGCCGTCCAACGCGGCGCGCGACTGGACGCGCCCCTGGCCCATCATCGATGCGACGCACGCGCGTTCGAGGTGCCCGACGCCGCGACGCCCGCGGCCTTTCGCTGCTGCGTCGGCGCGGGTCCGAGCCCTGCGTACCCGACCCCCGACGCTGGTCGTGAGTTCGAGGATCTGGCGCTCTCGAACGAGCAGGCCCAGGACATTCTGCGCGGCGTGCCCGAACTCGCCCGCTTCGCCGACGGCTTCGCCCTGCACGGTCTGGAGGACGCCGATCGGGCGCTCGCCCGAGGCGGCCGCGACCGTGCGGCGCTCGCAGGATGGGAACCCGCGCCGGGTCCTTTCGCGTGGTCGCCGTCGCCCGGTGAGGCGACCTGGGTGCTGAGCGGCACCTCGGCGGGTTCGACGCTGATCGCGGTTCTCTACCCGCTGCCCGACCGATCGTTCCGACACGCCGGCAGCTTCATTCTGGAGGGCGAGGCGGCACCGCTCGTCATCTCGCGCACCCGCCCCTCACGCGCCGAACTCCGATGGAGCCCTTGCTGGGGCTGCATCGGCGAAGGCGGAACCATTCGATTCGACGACGAAAGCGCATCGATCCGGGTCGTGTCGAACTGATATTCTCCGCGGATGCGAGTCCATCGCCTTCGCCTCGACGGTTCCGTACACTGGGCGGTCGCCCGCGATGCCGAGCACGCCCGGCTCTGGTCAAACGCGCCGTGGTGCGGGGGCTACGAGACGACGCGGGATGTCCCGCTCGATGCCGCCGCGTACGCGGCGCCCGTCCGCCCAGGGAAGATCGTCTGCGTGGGTCGCAACTACGCCGCCCATGCGCGCGAGCTCGGGCACGACATCCCCACCGAGCCATTGCTCTTCCTCAAGCCTCCCAGCGCGCTGCTCGACCCGGGACGATCGGTCGAACTGCCGCCCGAGTCCTCGCAGGTCGAGCACGAGGGCGAGCTCGCCGTCGTCGTCGGTCGTCACCTCCGGCGTGCCGGACGTCAGGAGGCGCTCGGAGCCATCGCAGGTATCACATGCGCGGACGACGTGACCGCTCGGGATCTCCAGCGGAAGGACATCCAGTTCACGCGGGCGAAGGGCTTCGATACGTTCTGCCCGGTGGGCGCGTGGGTGGAAACCGAGCCGGGGCCCCTCGAGCGGGTGGAACTCATCACGAGAGTCAATGGTGAGACACGCCAGCATGGCCGGATCGTGGACATGCTGTGGCCGGTCGACGCGCTGCTCGCGTACATATCGAACGTGATGACCCTCGAACCGGGCGATCTGATCCTCACCGGAACCCCCGCCGGCGTCGGGCCGCTCTGCGCCGGGGACACGGTCGAGGTGGAACTCCCGGGCATCGCCGTGCTGCGGCATGGCGTGCGCGAAGCGATCGCCGACACCGCGTGAGCCTTCTGACGCGCACCGCCGAGCGCGGCGGCGACGCCCCTCAGCAGCGCTCGCCTCGACCATGTTTTCAAGGCGATCCATGAAGCTCCTGCCGGTCACCCACGGGGCACGCCCCTTGCTGACCGCTGCGTCCAGCGAGGCCCCATGCGTTCCAGAACCTGCGTCCTACTCGCCCTCCTGAGCCTGCAGGGCTGTTATCTGAGCCGAGAACTTTCCGGCGAGGGCCTTCCGGACGGCGGACGTGCCGACGGCTCCGTGTCCCAGGACGGGGCGATCCGCATGGATGCCAGCACCTCGGAACCCGACGCTTCCGGCGGCGTCGATGCCGGTGCGCTCGACGCCAGCGGCTCGGATTCCGGACTCGACGCGGGTGTCGCGCCAGGAATCGACGCGGAGCCGCCGGAGCCGACCCACCCCGATCCGACGACCTGCCGGATCGTCCCTGTCATCGCGCCCTTCGATGGGGCCGTCCTCGAACGCCGCTGGCCCGAGAACGGCGGGGATCTCGCCGACCCCGGCAGCGTGCACGTGTGCGCGACGCCCGCGATCATCGACCTCACCCCGAACGACGGCGAGGACCTTCGGCCCGTCGTCATCTTCGTCTCGTACGATTCCCTCGGTCGATTCGAGCACGGCCTGCTGCGCATCTGGGATCCCGCGGCCGAGACCACGATCACCTACCCCGCCTCGTCGTCGGTCGATGGGCCGTTCGGACCGCTCGAACCGTCCACGAACGTCGCCGTGGGCGATCTCGACGGGGACGGGTTCGTGGAGATCGTCGCGATCGGGACCGATTCCGGGACCTACGCGTTTCGTCACGACGGCACGCTTCTCTGGGAATCCCCCTACCCGAGCGCCGTGGAGCGCGGCACCCGGTTCGCCCGGACGATCGGCGGCGCCGTGACGCTGGCGGATCTCGAGAACGATGGAAGCGTCGAGGTCGTGGTGGGGCGCAGCGTGCTGGACGGCCGAACCGGCGCGCTCCGATGGCAGGGCGATCCCACCTCGACGACCCGAGGTGCGAACGGCAGCCTCGGTCCGATCGCGTGCACCTACGACCTCGACGGCGACGGCATCGAGGAGGTCATTTCCGGTCGCACCGCGTTCCGAGCCGACGGGACCGTCCTCTGGCAGAACACCGTCCCCGGTGACGGCCTCTGCGCCGTCGCCGACATGATCGCGACGGCCCCGGGTCCGGAGGTCGTGCTCGCGTCGAACGGCTACCTGTACATCCTCGATGGCCAGACCGGCGAGACGCTCTGGGATCGCGTCATCGAAGGCCGCGGCCGCGACCCCCTGGGCGGCCCGCCGACGGTCGCCGACTTCGACGGGGATGGCCGAGCCGAAATCGGTGTCGCGCATGGCACGAGCTATGGCGTCTACGACCTCGACTGCACCGGAACCGGGACCGAGGCGGGATGCGCAGGCCCGGGCGTCCGTTGGACGACCCCGAGCGAGGACGACTCGTCTGCCGCGACGGGATCCAGCGTCTTCGACTTCAACGGCGACGGGCGCGCCGAGGTGATCTACAACGACCAGTACAACTTCCGGATCTTCGACGGAACCACGGGCACGATCCTGTTCGAGCAGGCCAACTCGTCGCGGACTCGAACGGAGTACCCGGTGGTGGCGGACGTCGACGCGGATGGAGACGCCGAGATCGTGTTCAGCGCGAACTCCGAGGCGTTTTTCCTGCGCCCACGCACGACCGATCCCGGGGTCGAGATCTGGGGCGACGCCCGCGGCCGCTGGGTCGGCGCCCGACGCGTCTGGAATCAACACGCCTACCGCATCACGAACGTCGATGAACGGGGTCGAGTCCGCGGGAGCGACCCCACCTCGACGCCGACGCTCAACGTGTATCGCCAGAACCTCCGGGAAGGTGGAGACGTGCTGGTCGTGCCCGACCTCTGGGGAGGCCGGGGCAGCTACGCGTGCGTGGCGGCCGGCACCGCCCGGGTCCGGGTGACCGTTCAGAACTGGGGCCTCGAGCGCGTGGGATCAGGCGTTCAGGTCCGCGTGTTCCGCGGCCGCCCGGAGCTCGGTGACCAGGCCGGGGAAGGACGAACCGTCGACATCCTGCCCCCGGAGGGAGGCTCGGAGGACGTGTTCATCGACGTGCCGGTCGACGCGACGAACGTGGTGGACTACTGGGCGGTCGTGGACGCCCCGGACGAGGCCACGCCGAGCGCCGGCGGCGCGGTGGCCGAGTGCCGAGAGGACAACAACGAGGTCTTGATCTGGCGTCCCGCGTGCCCATGAACAGGCGGGGATGGGCTCGAGGACGACACACGCCACGGGCACGACACACGCCACGGGCACGACACACGCCACGGGCACGACACACGCCACGAACACGGCCCCGCGCGGTCGGCGCGGCGCGAGGGCCTCAGAACACGTAGTCCTTCAGACGCGTGACGTCCTTGAGCGCCGCCAGCTTCGCCAACCCCGCCGTCTCGACCTGCCGGACGCGCTCTCGCGTCAGATTCATGATCTCGCCGACCTCTTCGAGCGTGATGCCGCCGCGGTCCGCGATGTCTAGCGCGCAGGTCTCGGTCATCTCCCAGACCTCGACGTCCGTGAAGTTGAGCTTGATCGCTCCCCGCACCGGATGAACGTCGAGGTACAGGTGGTACTTACACGACACGAACGGGCACGGCCGCTCCATGTCGATGCACTCCGAGCGCATCTTCGGCTTCCAGTAGTCCATCTCGGGATAGAGGGCGCGCCCCTTGTTCAGCTCGGTCTTGCTGAGCCGCCGGATGGAAATCGTCTTGGCGCGGGCCCGGCTGCGACGCTTCCGACGCCCCGACTCGTCCGCGTCGCCCTCCATCGGCTCGCCGTCGACCGACAGCGCCAGGGCCAACGCCCCGACCACGACTGGATTCGCGATCGCGTCGCGCCCGTCCTCATCACCGAACCCGAACTGTTCCTGCTCCGACATCGCCTGCCTCCGCCCCAGTTGCACCCCGACCAGCGCGCCTCGCCCGCGCGCTGGACCTCGCCTCTAGACCGCCGCCCGCGCCAGACGGGCGCGGACTGACATCCGCTTCTCGATCGCCTCGAGCTTTTCCACGAGCGCCGCGCCCATCGCGCGCGCCTCCTCGACCTGCCGCATCGCCAGCGCGTCGCCTCCGCGCTGCTCGAGCATGCCGCCGAGCGAGTTCCAAACCTTCTCGAGGGACCGCGAGACCGCCTCGACGTCTCCGCGTACCAGCAGGAATTCCTTCTGGATTTCCTCGATCGTGTAGCCCTGACCCATGAGACGCCGGATCGTGTCGATCCGCCGGACCACGGTCACCGGGTAGAGCCCCTGCGAGCCCCGGCTCTTGCCCTTCAGGCCCACCCGAACGCTCCGCGGCAACAGGCCAAGCTGGACGTACTTCCGAAACGTCGCCTCCGTGAGGCGGTCCCCGAGACGCTCGAAGGCCTCGACGACCTGCTGGATGGCCACGCCCTCGGGATGGGCCTGTTCGAGTGCCTGGAGGGCCGATTCGCCCCATCCCGCACCGCCGCCCTGTCCCTCGAACTCGCCCACGCCCCGCCTCCTGCTGACCGATTCGACACCGCCGACGGCGCTCCCACCCGAGGAGTATGCTGTCGAAGAGATGGGGACCCTATTCTATTGAAACGAAGACCGTCAAATAAAATGCGGGCACCTCGAATGTTTTGGTTTCACGGCAATTGGTGCCGTTCGTTGGGATAATTCGTGATCCGTGGTCGGTCGCGCAGGCGTCGGATGCCGCACGATACGATCCTCGTTTGGTCTGTTAGATCGCATCAAACCTCGATAAACCTCCGATCGATACCAATAGGTTGCGATCCTTGGGCGGACAGGCGACCGTGCGGCGATGCTTCGTTGGGGTGCCTTGGTGCTCTGCTTGCTCGCCACCGCATGCGGCTCCGGAAGGGGAACGAAGCGGTTTGGCCAGCGCTGCTCGGACGACCGCGAGTGCGCCCGAGGACTGTGCGTGGGTGGGGTTTCCGGCGACGCGCCGGTATGCACCCTCAGCTGTGCATCCGATTCGGCGTGCCCGTCCGGCTGGACGTGCCACGGCGTGACGCAGGCCAACGTGCTGGTCTGCTCCCAAGGTGGAGCGACGCCCTTCGACCCCGCGGGCGGCCAACGAACCGATTGACCTCCGTCATCGCGGCGGTGTAGCCCGGGGGAATGGATCCCCGCGTCTGGAGAAGGTTCCGCCGCAACCGGGGTGCCGTGCTGGGCGCAGCGCTGGTCGGTGCGGTCATGCTCACGGCGCTGGTCGGACCGCTCTTGGCGCCGGTCAACCCCGACCATCAGTTCGAGGACGGGCTTCTGGAGGACGGCACGCCGTGCGCTCCGGGCTCGCGTTTTCTCCTCGGCGCCGACACCCTCGGACGGGATGAGCTCTCGAGGCTGCTCCATGGAGGCCGCGCCTCACTCGCCGCGGCGCTCTCGGCCACTCTGATCGCGGTCGCGGCCGGCCTGGCCGTGGGGACCACCGCCGGGACCCTCGGAGGCTGGGTCGATTCCTTGGCGATGCAGGTCGTGGACGTGCTGCAGTCCCTGCCGTTCTTGCTGATCGCCATCACCGTCAACCGAGTGGTCTCGACCCCGTCCATCGGCGTGCTCGTGCTGCTGCTCGGTCTGCTCTCGTGGACGTCGCTGGCCCGCATCACGCGGGCCAAGACGATGCAGGTCCGTGAACTGGACTTCGTTCAAGCGGCCCGAGCGCTGGGCATGGCCGAAGCCCGTATCGTGTGGCGGCACGTCCTGCCGAACGTCCTCGGTCCGGCCATCGTGATCGGCACGACCCTGGTGGCCAACATCATCCTGGTGGAGAGCGCGATGAGCTTTCTCGGGCTGGGCGTCCCCCCCCCCGCATCGACGTGGGGGGCGATGCTCCACGATGCCCAGGACATGATGTCGCTCGCTCCGCGGCTCGTGGTGTTTCCTGGGGTCTTCATCCTGATGACGGTCTTCGGATTCAACCTGCTAGGCGACGGGCTGCGCGACGCACTCGACCCGAGGGACTGATGGGACCGGAGCGGCAGAGCGCGTTCGGGTACGCGGGACTCGCCGTGCTGGCGGTCGCCACGGCGCTGCTCGCCGCGTTCCTTCCGGAGGTTCCCACGGGACCGCTCTTCACAGGGTCGGGCGCCACGGAGCCGCGCTCGGGCGGCACGTTCGTATTCTACGAAGAGTCCGACGTCCGCGGCTTCGATCCGCTCACATCGAGCGACGGGGTCTCGAACGTGGGGTTGAAGCTCCTCTTCGAAGGGCTCATCGAGCACGACCACGAACTGCGCTTCGTGCCGCGCCTGGCGCGGGCGCTCCCGACGGTCTCCGACGACGGCAGGACCTTCACGTTCGAACTTCGCCGCGGCGTCCGTTTTCACCACGGCCGCGAGCTCGTCGCGGAGGACGTCCGTTGGTCGATGGAGCGAATGCTCCGACCGGAGACCGGATCGCCCGGGGCGCCGTTCTACGCACTCCTGGATGGCCTCTCGGAGTTCCAGTCCGGTCGCGCGCCTCATGTCCGCGGGATCGAGGTGCTGGACCCCTACACCGTGCGCTTCAGCCTCGCCCAACCGGACCAGACATTCCTGCACGCGATGTCCCTCGGCTTTGCGTTTCCGGTGGCGAGAGAGGTGGTCGAACGCTGGGGAGACGACATCGGTCGCCACCCCGTGGGTACGGGTCCGTTCGCTCTCGAGAGCTGGGAGCCCGGTCAACGCGTGACGTTTCGAAGGTTCACCGACTACTACCGACACGGCGAAGCGCACGTCGACCGAATGGTCTTCGAGTTGAACCTGCAGCGCGGCCCGGCGTTCATGCGCTTCCAGTCCGCAGAGATCGACCACGTCCATCGGTTCACGCCGACCGACTACCTATGGTTTCGCCGCCAGGCCGCCTGGCGCCCGACGACGTCCGTGCGTCCGCTGGTCGATCTCTGGGGTCTCGAGATGAACTGCGAGGTGGCGCCGTTCGACAACCGTCACGTGAGGCGGGCGGTCGCGTTCGCCGTGGATCGGGAGCGATGGAATCGGGCCCGGGCCGGCCGCCTCCGAGACGCCAGTCAACCGATCCCCGAGTCCCTCGTCGGGCACGACGCCGCCCTCCCCGGCGCACACCGCTTCGACCTCGAGCTGGCCCGGCATGAGATGGAGCTCGCGGGGCATCCGGTCCGCTGCGCCGCGGGGCAGGATGGCCTCGAGCAGTGCACCGCCCAGGGCCTCGAAGACCCGATCGACCTTTGGATCGGTGAGGGCCCGACCGGTCAGCAATACGGCGTGCTCGCCCAGCAGGACCTCGCGGCGATCGGGCTGACGATCCGGCTGCACGCCGTGTCCTTCCCCGTCTACTTGAGAGAATCTGGGCGCCCACGGACCGTGCCGATGCTCTTCGGGGGCTGGTCCATGGACTTCCCCGATCCGTCGAGCTTCCTGGATCCTCTGTTTCACTCGCGCGCCGCGACCGAGGCCGACGCGTCCAATCGGTCGTTCTATCGAAACCCCGAACTCGATGGGCTGCTCGATCGCGCTCGCACGGAGACCGACCCCGCGGAGCGAAACGCCCTCTACCGACGCGCGTCGTCGATCCTCGTGGAGGACGCCCCTTGGGCGTTCCTGTTCAGCAACCTGAAAGTCGAGGCCTGGCAGCCCTACGTGCGCGGGTTTCGCCCTCATCCGGTCTGGGACGAGATGTACCGGGATGTGTGGCTGGATCTGCCCCGTCGACACGTCGCCGATGCCCTCCATCGCGCGGGCTCCAGTTCGTTCGCGGCCCTTGCTCCGTTTGGAGGGTGGCGATGATCGGTCTCGTAGCGCGGCGCGCAGCACGTGCGGCCGTGGTCCTCTGGGTGGCCATCTCCATCGTGTTCGTTCTCGCGCTCGGCGCGGGCGATCCCGCCGTGGCCACCCTCGGTCCCCGGGCAAGCGCCGCGCAGCTCCAGGCGTACCGGCATCGGCACGGCCTCGATCGCCCGTTGTGGGCGCAGTACGCAACCTACATGGGCGGTCTCATGCACGGCGACCTGGGCCGCTCGATGCGCGACCAGCAACCCGTCGCTCAGGTCATCGCGGTCCGGCTCCCCCGGACGATGCTCCTCGGCGCACTGGCGCTCGGCTTCGAGCTGGCGCTGGGGATCGCGCTCGGCACCCTGGCTGCACTTCGTCGAAATTCACTGACAGATGCGGTCCTGATGGGGATCTCGTTCCTCGGGATCAGCGCCCCGACCTTCTTGACCGGGTTGCTGTTCCTTCAAGTCGTCGCATTCCGGCTCGGATGGTTTCCCGTGGGCGGCTACGGCGTCGACCCCATGGACCATCTTCGACACGCCATCCTTCCGTCGTTCACGCTCGCCATCGTCGGCGCCGCGACCTACGCCCGGATGATGCGCAGCGAGCTCATCGAGACGCTCCGGCAGGACTACGTTCGCACCGCACGGGCAAAAGGGCTTGGCCCGCGCGCGGTCCTTCGCCACGCCATGCGAAGCGCGCTGATTCCGATCGTCACGATGGTCGGACTCTCGATGCCCATCTTGGTTTCCGGCGCCGTGGTCACCGAGACGGTCTACGGTTGGCCTGGCATCGGTCGGCTGGCCTTCGAGGCGATCAGCGCGGGCGATGTTCCGCTGGTCATGGGCATCGTCCTCGTGGCCGCGCTCGCGGTTCAGGCGGGGAACCTCAGCGCCGACCTCGCGGTCGCATGGCTCGACCCGCGGGTTCGACCGCAGCGGTGAGTCCCCACCGCCGGCAGCGAACATCGGTTCAACGTCGTCGGGGACGCAGCGGGAAGATCTTCCGCTCGCCTTCGAGCCTCGGAGACAGCACTTCGAGGACGTCGAGTTTGATCACCTTCCGAATGCCGGACGGAAGTCGGATCCGGAGCCCGCCGTCCTCATCGTCGCCATCGACCCGGCACAGCCCGAACTGCCGGTGGTCGATCCAGTCGCCCTTCGCGGGCACGAACTCCACCTCGTTCGTGCCGTGGCCCGCGGACGTCGTGCCCCCCACAGGTGGGATCAGATGCGCCCCGGCAGGCGCCGCCCACCGCGAACTGGACGCGGGTGCCGACGCCGCCGCGAGGTCAGACGCGGCGGCCGCTTGCGCCCACGAGACCGTACCAGTTCCGGGACTCGGCGTCGGACTCGGTGGCCGTACCTCCGGCGGCGCGGCTCCGGCCGCGGGATCGACCCGCAGCGTGACCGCCCGCGCCTCGTCTCGCGGACGCGCGGCCGCAGCCGATCGGGGCGACGAATCCTCGCGCGCCGATGTTCCCCGCGCCATCACACCCCGAGTTGCGAGTCCCTTGAGCAAGAGAAGCCCCGTGGACGGGTCATGTTCGCGCTCGAGCCGAACGTCGTCGAACGACTCCACCGCGAACTCCACGGACAGAACGGACGCGGCGGCGACCGCGCCGCCGAACGCGGAGATGCCGATGTCCGACTGGCGCGTCAGCACGGCACTGACCTGGACAGCGAGGGGGCCGTTCCGAATCGAGACTGTTCCCTCCATCGACACCATCGCGACGGGCCCGACCACGCGCCGCGGCGGTGACCAGGACTCGCGGTCTGCATTCCATTCGACGAGGTCGACCCACTCGAGGATGCCCACGGCCCGGAGCCACGCGCCGCGCACCCGCTCCTGCTCGCAGAACTGCGCGAGGCTGCCGACCAGTTCCTCCCCGCGGTCGAGGCGACCGACGAACCTGCGTACGACACGACTTTCGGAGGCGAACATGGGCGGTCGTTAGCACCGCACTCGCCAAGCGGCACGGCCCGCGGTACACCCGCCGCATGTCCAAGGTCGTGCGCGTCGGTGAGCTCGCTTCCCACGTCGGCGAGCGGGTCACGCTTCAAGGCTGGCTCTACAACAAGAGGTCGAGCGGGAAGCTTCATTTCCTGGAGGTCCGCGACGGAAGCGGGCTCTGCCAGTGCGTGATGTTCAAGGGCGACGTGCCTGCCGAGACGTTCGCCCACGGCGACCGCGTTCAGCAAGAGAGCGCGCTCCGGGTCACCGGCATCGTTCGCGAGCACGCGAAGCTCCAAGGGACGTTCGAACTCGGCGTCAGCGAACTCGAGGTCCTCGCCGCGCCCACGGCCGAGTACCCCATCTCGCCGAAAGACCACGGGACCGACTTCTTGATGGACCACCGCCATCTATGGCTCCGGTCCAGGCGCCAGTGGGCCATCCTCCGGATCCGCCACGAGATCATCTCCGCGGTCCGCGACTACTTCGACAAGCACGATTTCACCCTGGTCGATGCGCCCATCTTCACGCCGAGCGCGTGCGAAGGAACGAGCAACCTCTTCGAGACCGACTACCACGGTGAACCGGCTTACCTGACCCAAAGCGGCCAGCTGTACATGGAGGCCGCCGCGGCCGCGTTCGGGAAGGCGTACTGCTTCGGCCCGACCTTCCGCGCCGAGAAGAGCAAGACCCGCCGCCATCTCGCCGAGTTCTGGATGGTGGAACCGGAAGTGGCCTTCATGGATCTCGAAGGCGACATGAACCTCGCGGAGGACTTCCTCTGCAGCGTCGTGCAGCGGGTTCTCAGCGAGCGGCGCAAGGAACTCGAGGTCCTCGAGCGCAACACCAGTTTCCTCGAGAAGGTTCAGAAGCCCTTCCCTCGGATCACCTATCATCGCGCCATCGAGATCCTGAACGCCGCAGGGCACGAAGCCAAGGTGGGCGATGACTTCGGCGGCGACGAAGAGACGATCATCTCGAAGGAATTCGACCGCCCTCTGATGGTTCACCACTACCCCATCGACCTCAAGGCGTTCTACTTCAAGCGAGACGCATCCGATCCAAGCCTTGCACTCAACATGGACGTGCTCGCCCCCGAGGGCTACGGAGAGATCATCGGTGGCGGACAGCGGGAAGACGACCTCGTCCGACTCGAGCACGCGATCGAGACCCACGGACTGCCCCGCGCGCCCTTCGAGTGGTACCTGGACGTCCGACGCTACGGCAGCTTTCCTCACGCGGGCTTCGGGCTCGGGATTGAACGTTCCGTCGCCTGGATCTGCGGGCTTCCCCACGTCCGAGAGACCATTCCGTTTCCCCGCATGCTCAACCGACTCTCACCATGAACCACCGGCCTGCGCCCCTCGGCGCGTTCCGAACAGAGCTCCAGGGAGGTTCCTCGATGAAGATCCGTCTGAATCCGGAGTGGTCGATCCTGCTCGAGAAGTACAAGGGCGAGCATCGAGACAACCGCAATCAGTTCACCCACATGATCGGGATTCCGATGATCGTCGCGAGTCTCCCCCTCGCCGCGACCATCGTGGGGCTGCCCGTCGCGGTCGGAATGTTCACCGTCGGCTGGGGCTTTCAGTTCGCCGGGCACTGGTTCGAAGGGAACGATCCCGCATTCTTCGGCGACCGCCGGAACTTGGTCGTCGGTGTCCTCTGGTGCGCCCAGAAGGTCGGCCTCGTCCAGCTTGTGCATGAAGGAGACGGGACAGCCGACTGAGCCGGCCACGCCCTCGCCACGGCCTCCCCCCTCACGCGCCAGCGTCTGGGGGCGAAGCCGACCTGCTCGCGGAGGCGCCCAAGAGGCGCCGCTCCTTGCGTTCGACCGCGTCGACGAAGAGCTTCACGTACTCACCGGCGCTGGTGAGTGCGAAGAACACACTCACGAACAGCAGCACGAGTCCCACCACGTGGAAGCTGACGACCCCCTCGTAGTAGCCGAAGTTCACCACGTAGGGCTGGTGAATCATTAGCATGAGCACCGCGATGTTCTGCAGCGCGGCCTTCTCCTTGCCGCCTTGCCCTGCGGCGATCGTCACACCTTCACTCATCGCGATGACGCGAAGGCTCGTGATGGACAATTCACGGGCGAGGATGATGATGACCGCCCACGCCGGCACGCGGCCCATCGCCGTCATCATCACCAGGGACGCCATGATCAGCAACTTGTCGGCGAGCGGGTCCAAGAACTTTCCGAGGACGCTGATCAGACCCATCCGCCGAGCCAGCCACCCGTCGATGACATCCGTCACCGCACTCGCGGTGTAAACCATCGCCGCCCAGAAGTTGCTAGGCGGCGTGCCGTCGACCATCAGCCAAATCACGACCGGGATGAGCGCGATGCGCAGCATCGTCAGCAGATTGGGCAGGTTCACGGCGTCCTCGCGCAGCTCGAGTCGCCGGCTCCGAACGTCCGAGGTTGGATTGACCGCGTTCATGGGCGTGGGCCGCGAGGGCCGGGCTCCGCAGGCCGCCTGCCTCCGGTGAAACGGCCCTGACCCGAATCTAGACACCAAGAGTAGGCGTAGGGCCGCCCGGTGTCGAGTTGGACCCCACCCGCACCCTTCAGCCGCCGCCCCGGCATGGCCATCCGACGCACGTTCGCCCGTTGACGGACGGCGGCCATGTCATCGCACCGCCCACCCGGCGCCCGCACAGAACCGAATCGCCCCGGGCAAACGCGCCGCCCAGGCGGCCTCATTGTGCTCTGCACCAGGCTCCCATACGTATTCGAGGTCGACGCCGTCGCGGTATCCCTCACGCACGAGGACATCCCGCATCTGCCGTGTCGTACAGTAGTTGTCGGTCGCCGTCCCATCGTCATCCGCGATGCCGTCTCCATCAGCATCCACACACCGGGCTGCCATTCCCCCCGAGTCGAGGTAGACCGCGTCGGCAGGTCGGCCCCTCCAGCGGGCAATCAACGTCGTCTCCCCACCGGGTAGGCCAATCGACCCCCAGCCCAGGGTGGACGACAACCCGGCGACGCACCCCACGGACCCTGGGGCCGTCGTGGCGCCGTAGAGGCTGACCAGCCCACCGAGCGAACTCCCCGCCACCATCAACGTCGGCCCCTGCGCGGTCACCCCATAGCGAGACCGCACAAAGGGCAGCACGTCGCGCTCGAGGACCTCCAGATAGTCGTCCGCGCGCCCACTGACGGGCGCGCCTCCGATGCGATCAGGCGCATGGGTATAGACCTCCATGCGGTCGGCAGCGCTATCGAGCGCGACCACCAGCACGTCCTCCGCTCCTGCCTCTGCGAGCGCCTCCTCGACCCTCCATCCCCCCCAGGGAGCCTGCGGGTCGAAGAGGTTCGCGCCGTCGTGCATCAGCAAGGTCCGCGCGTCCCCCCGCCCAGCGCTCCGCGGACCACGGTCGGCAGGCACCCGACACCTCAGAACCCTTGGGAGCGGCAATTCCACCGACGTCAACGAGGGGAAACGCTCGAGGTGCGCACCGCGAACCGGCGGAGACACCCAACCGAACTCGCCGAACGCGTCGAAACCATAGGCCGTCGCCTCAGACGGGGCGCGATAGTCGTCAGGCCCTCCCCACCACTTGTACTTTGCACCGTCCGCCGACCCCAGCAGGTCCGCGTCGTCGAGCAAGACCCAGAAATGCACGCCGTCTTCCGCGCGCAAAGCAGGCCGCTCAGCGCCCGTCCATCCCACGACATCTGCCACCAGCGCTACGTCCGGCGGCGCGCCCTCCCAGCGGGTGACGAAGAGCCATCGGGTCCCTTCCCGAAGCGGCCAACCAGGCCCCCACGCGATGCCCTGAATCCATCGGTCAATCCGATCGACGTCTCCACCTGCTAGAAGCTCGAGTCCGTGATCGATCGAACCGGCCACCCCGGCCTCCGCGGCCATCGCTTCCCCACCGTCGGAGACACTGCTCCGCGCCCCATCGGCGAACGTCGCCCGCCCACCCTCCTCACAGGACGACAGCGACAAGTTCCACAGCACGGCGGCGCACGACAGCCACCTCCGTGCCCGCCTCATCCGATCCCCACGCCGGCGCGAGGACGAACCACGAGCGACCCCAAGGCTCATGGGGTGTGAACCGGATCCGGCGGCGAGGGTTCGACGACCGGTGCCGGCAGCGGAGCGTCCACCCGCGCCGCGGGCACCAAGCCCATCAAATCCCCGACAACCACGTCGTCGTCGTCCGCGAAGAAGGGCTCGCGGCCGTAGATCGTGTAGACCCGCACGGATCTCCCAAGTACTGGGACAAACCGATCCGCGAGCCGGAGCAGCGATACATCGCGGACAACTTCCATCGACTCGCGGATATCGAGCGCAGCCTCTCGGGTCCGACCGCCGACCCCTAGTCGCGCACGCCTAAGCCACATCGTGAGCAAACCACGACCAGGACCGAGCACGACGGAAGGACGCCTCCCACGAATCCACCAGTGCTCGAGTGGTCCGGCGCCGCTCCTCTGGCTCAGCGCAACGCGCTCCGAACGCAGTTCAAACCGCCTCGTGACCACCCGCTCCTCGAGTGGCTGCGGCCCGGGCGAGAGCACGCGCTTCCAGGCACGGAGCGGCAACAGCGTCTCCGAATCATACACGACATCGAGATCTGTCGAACCATGCGACCAGTCCTGTTCTCCCCTGAAGACGGTGAGGCAGCCACGACGAAGGACCTCGAAGCGCTCCACCAGGCTCGAATCGAGCATCACCGGACCCGCCCTCAAAGTGCCGTCGGCGAGCCGCTCCCCGTCCGGTAGCTCCTCCGCACCGCAATCGGGATACCCGAGCTCCACTCCACTCTCCGCGCGCTCCCGGGGAGGATGAACGCAAGCGGCGACCAACCCGACGCCCGCCCACATCGAGAGCACGCCGATCCGAAGGCCGGCCGCCCTCAACGGGCTCCGACCGCGCATCGGCCGGAAACCGAACAAGCCCCGCGGCAAGGGCTTGCCGTGGGGCTTGTCAATCGCAGCGGTCATTGGTCTTCGCAGCCCGTTCGGACGTACAGCCCCCAACCCTGCCAACAGTTCAGTGCGCCCCAGCCGCAGCGCCCGACTCGGGTTCCGCCGGAGCCTCGATGCCGGGATAAGGAACCTCACCCGAGATGACCCGATCAATTCCACCGGGAGCCCGCTCGCCCGTGTCCGGGCGTACGTACACCCCGTTGAACGGCTCCGTCTGCCCGCGATACGCGGTGTCGTTGATCGTGTACGCCAGGAAGACGCCTGCGAACAAGACCGAACTCGCGAGGACGATGGCGTTGAACCGGTTGTCGTCCTTGAGATGCATGAACCACGTGACGACGCACAGCGCCTTGGTCGACGCGATGACCATCGCAAGAGCCAGATTGAACCCGCCGGCACCCGCGGGCGTCCCCGGTCGAATGAGACCGTCGATGTCCACGTACGAAGTCGCCACCGTGACCACGGTCAGCGTGATCAAGGTGAAGAACACCGCGAGGTAGAGCCTGACGGAGTGCACGTGGACATGCACCGCACCGTCGTCGTGCGCGTGAGGCTGATCGGCCGAATGATCGCTCATGAGTTGCCTCTCAGATCAGGTAAAGCAGCGGGAAGAGATAGATCCAGACCAAGTCGACGAGGTGCCAGTAGAGCGCCGCGAGGTCGACCGGGGTCCAGTACTCGGGGGAGAAATCACCGCGGTTGTTCCGCATCATGATCCACCCCAGCACCCCGATTCCAATGACGACGTGAACGCCATGGAGTCCGGTCAGCATGAAGTACAGACCGAAAAAGACATGTGTATGCGCAGGGAAAAGCGCCTCACCATGCTCCAGATGCGGATGCCAGTACGTGCCGGGAAGCAGTCCGTGTTCGAACTTCTTCGAGTACTCGAAGTACTTCACGACCAGGAAGATGAACGCACAGACAATCGTCACCAGCAGGTACAGATTGACCTCGGACTTCTTGCCGAGCTGGGCCGAACGCACCGAGAGGGCCGCCGTCAGGGAACTGAACAGCAGAACGATGGTGTTGACGCCACCCATGATCTTGTCGAGCTGTCCAGAGCCGGCGGCAAATGCCTCCGGATGGTTCACTCGGACAACGCCATAAGCGACGAAGAGGCCGCTGAAGAACAGAACCTCCTGGGCGAGGAACAGCCACATTCCAAGCTTGGCGGCCTCGAACTGCTGGACAGGAATATCAAAATGGTGCTGCAACCACTTCGGCCCATCGTGACCGTGCTCATGGTCTGCGCCCGCAACTTGCTCCGATGCAGTCGACATCTTCAGCCCTCGTCTCCGTGATCGTCCGTTCCCGCGGCCGAGGCTCGCAACCCCGCGTGAGCGACCCGCTCCTCCGGGAAGCCGGTGTCGAGCTCTTCATCCGTGGCAAGGTGGTAGTCATAGGGACCGCGGGTGATCACCGGCGTCTCATGGAAGTTGTGCATGATAGGCGGAGACGCCGTCTGCCACTCGAACGCAGCCGAACCCCAAGGGTTCGGGGGCGACTTCTCACCACTCCGGAGTGACCGCACAAACATCGCGAGCATCACCAAGAACCCTGCCCCGAGGACATAACTCCCGAAGGAGGAAAACCCGTGCAAGGGCTGGTACTGGTCGAGATAGTCGTAGTAGCGCCGCGGCATACCATGACTACCCAGCAAGAACTGAGTGAAAAACGTGATGTTGAAGCCGGTGAACACAAGCGAGAACGCCACTTGCGCCATCCGCTCGTTGTAGAGCTTGCCAGTCATCTTCGGCCACCAGTAGTGGAGTCCACCGAGGAAGCCGAACACCGTTCCGCCCACCATGACGTAATGGAAGTGCGCCACCACGTAGTAGGTGTCGTGCAGGTGCACATCCGTGATCAAGGTCGCGAGCGGCAAACCGGTCAAACCGCCCACGGTGAACAGCACCACGAAACCGAGAGCGTACAGCATCGGGGACTCGAAACTCACGGAACCCTTGTACAGCGTCGCCACCCAGTTGAAGACCTTCACGGCCGACGGGATGGCGACGAGGAACGTGAGACCGGAGAACACGAGGTTCGCATACTCGCTCATGCCCGCCACGAACATGTGGTGGCCCCACACGAGGAAGCCG
>CAIKNO010000140.1 GCA_903828805.1 uncultured Sandaracinus sp.
GACACCGATCCCGAGGACCTGCGGGCGTGGGTGCCCCGCGTGCAAGCCGCCCTCGAGCGACGCCCGGAACTCGCCCACGTCCGGAGCGACACGTCGGCCACCGGCCTCGCGCGCGCGGTGGTGATCGACCGCGACCGGGCGTCCCGCCTCGGGGTGAGCGTCTCGTCGATCGACGAGACCCTCTACGACGCTTTCGGACAGCGCCCCGTCTCGACGATCTACACCCAGCGTACGCAGTACCGCGTGGTGCTCGAGTTGCCCGGGGAGGACCGCGCGAACACCGCGGCGCTCGATGCGCTCCAGGTGCGCACGTCCTCGGGGGCGTTGGTGCCGCTCGCGGGCCTGGCGCGCTTCGAGACCCGCAGCGCTCCGCGCGTCGTCCGTCACCAGGCCGAGATGCCGGCGACCACGCTGTCGTTCGACACCGCGCCCGGCGTCGCGCTCGGGGATGCCCTCGCGGCCATCGCGGAAGAGGAGGAGCGGCTGGGTCTTCCGGCGGGTGTGCACGCCGAGCGCGAGGGCACGCTCGCGGAGTTCGAGTCCTCGCTCGCCGGCGAGCTTCCGCTCGTCCTCGCGGCGCTCCTGGCCGTGTTCATCGTCCTGGGCATGCTCTACGAGAGCGTCGTGCATCCGGTGACGATCCTCTCGACGCTGCCGGCAGCGGCGGTCGGCGCGCTCCTCGCGCTGCGCGCGTCGGGCATGCCGCTCGACGTGCTCGGGGTCATCGCGCTCATCCTGCTGCTCGGGATCGTCAAGAAGAACGCCATCATGATGATCGACTTCGCGCTCGAGGCGCAGCGAGCGCAGGCGCTGTCGGCGCGCGACGCGATCCGGCAGGCGTGCCTGCTGCGCTTCCGGCCGATCACGATGACGACCGTCGCGGCGTTGCTCGGCGCGCTGCCGCTCGCGTTCGCGACGGGGATCGGCGCCGAGCTCCGCCAGCCGCTCGGCGTGGCGATTGTGGGGGGGCTCCTGTTCTCGCAGGCCATCACGCTCTTCACGACGCCGGTCGTGTACCTCGCGCTCGAGCGCGTGCGCGCCGCGGCGAGGGGCGCGTCCGATCCTTCGAAGGCCGGAGGAGCGCGCGGGTGAACCTGAGCGCCCCCTTCGTCCGGCGCCCCGTCGCGACGGCGCTGCTGTCCCTCGGGGTGCTCCTCGCGGGGGCGCTCTCGTACCTCGAACTTCCCGTCGCGGCGCTGCCCCGCATCGAGGTGCCGAGCGTGCTCGTGCAGGCCCAGCTCCCGGGCGCGGGCCCGGAGACCATGGCCGCGTCGATGGCCGCGCCGCTCGAGCGACGCCTGGGTCGCATCTCGGGTCTCACCGACATGACCTCGAGCAGCACCCTGGGCTCCACCAGCATCACGCTCCAGTTCGAGCTCGACCGGGGGGTCGAGGAGGTCGGCCGCGACGTCGCGGCGGCGATGGCCGCGGCGTCGTCGGAGCTGCCCTCGGACCTGCCGACGCGCCCGACCCAGCGTCGCATCGATCCTTCCGACACGCCGATCACGATCCTCGCGCTCACGAGCGACACCATCCCGGTCCCGCAGCTCTTCGCGCTCGCGGACGCCGTGCTCTCGCCGCGCGTCGCGGCGCTCGAGGGGGTGGGGCAGGTCATCGTCGGCGGTTCGGCGCAGCCGGCGGTCCGCATCGACGTGCGCCCCGGGGCGCTCGCGGCGCGGGGCCTCGGGATGGAGCAGGTCCGGGCGGCCGTCGCGGGCGCGACCCAGCTCCGCCCGGCGGGGCGCCTCTCCGGCCACGGCCTTCGATTGGAGGTCGCGCCCTCGTCTCAGCTCTTCGGGGCGGAGGCGTACCGGGACCTCGTGCTGCGCAGCGCGGACGGGGCCGTGGTGCGGCTGCGCGACGTGGCGGACGTCGCCGACGGCGTGGCGAACGAGCGGGCGGCTGCGTGGGCCGACGGGGAGCGGGCCGTGCTGCTCATCGTCCGGCGGGAGCCGGGCGCGAACGTCATCGAGGCGGTCGATCGGATCCGACGCTTGCTGCCCGGTCTGCGGGCCCTCGTCCCGCCTGCGGTGCGGCTCGAGATGGTGGTGGACAGGTCGGCGACGATCCGCGCGGCCGTCGATGAGGTGCAGCGCGCGCTCCTGCTCGCGGTGCTGCTGGTCGTGCTCGTGGTGTTCGCGTTCCTGCGCAGCCTCCGCGCCACGCTCGTGCCCAGCGTTGCGGTGCCGCTCACGATGGCGGGCACCTTCGGCGCGATGGTCTCGCTGGGCTTCAGTCTCAACGTGCTCTCGCTGATGGCCCTGACGGTCTCGACGGGGTTCGTGGTCGACGATGCCATCGTCGTGACCGAGCACATCGCCCGCCACCTCGAGCAGGGGCGCTCTGCGCGCGAGGCCGCCCTTCTCGGCGCGCGGCAGATCGGGTTCACCATCCTCTCCATCACCGTGTCCTTGCTCGCGGTGTTCCTGCCCATCTTCTTCATGGGCGGCGTCGTCGGGCGGATGTTCCGCGAGATGGTCGTCACGCTCGGCGTCGCGATCGCGTTCTCCGCGCTCGTCTCACTGACGGTGACCCCTTCGATGTGCGCCGCGCTCCTGCGAACCCCCGGGGTCGTCGTGCCCGGTCGGGTCGCCGCGGGGCTCGAGCGGGCCTTCGACGCGCTCGCGGGCGCGTACGGTCGAGGACTCGAGCGCGCCTTGCGGCACCGACGATGGACGGTCGCGACCCTCGGCGTGGCGATGGTCCTCACGGCGTGGCTCGCGGCCGGGCTGCCCAAGGGACTCTTCCCCATCCAGGACACGGGGATCCTGTTCGGCTCCACGGCCGCGCCCGACGACGTCTCGTTCCCTGCGCTGGTCGAGCGGCAGGACCGGGTGGCGGCCGAGATCCGACGGGACCCGGCCGTCGAGCACGTCGTCGCCTTCGTCGGGAGCGGTCCCGGCGGCGCGTCCGGCAACACCGCGACGATGTTCGCCGCGCTCCGACCGATGCGCGAGCGGCGGGTGCCGGCAGGGGCCGTGGCCGCCCGCATCGGCCGCCGCTTCCGGAGCGATCCCGAGGTGCAGCTCTTCCTCACGCCAGCCCAAGACCTGAGGATCGGCGGACGCAGCGCGAGGTCGGCGTACCAGTACACATTGCAGGCGGAGGAGGTCGGACCCCTTCGATCCTGGGCGGCGCGGCTGGTCGCCGAGCTGCGCCGGGCGCCGGAACTTCGCCAGGTCACGAGCGATCAGTCCGAGGGCGGCCTGGCGCTCCGGATCGCCATCGACAGGCCGGCGGCCGCGCGGCTCGGCGTCACCACCCGCGACATCGACGTCGCGCTCGCGGGCGCCTTCGCGCAGCGTCAGGTCGCCACCACGTTCACCGAGGCGGGGCAGGGGAGGGTGGTCCTCGAGGTCGGCCCCGAGCATCGCGATTCCCCTGACGATCTCGGGCGCGTGCGGGTGCTTTCGTCGGCTGGAGTCCTCGTTCCCTTGCGCGCCTTCACGCAGGTGACCCGCGAGCGCATGCCGCTCGCGGTGAACCACCAAGGGCAGCTCCCCGCGGTGACGATCAGCTTCGACATGGCGCCCGGGGCTGCGCTCGACGACGCCGTCCGGGTGGTCGAGGCGGCGCGCGCGCGCGTCGGGCTGCCCTCGTTCGTGCATGCGGGCTTCGCCGGGACGGCGCAGACCTTTCAGGCGTCCACCGCGCGGCAGCCGTGGCTCATCCTCGCCGCGATCCTCGTCATGTACCTGGTCCTCGGGATGCTCTACGAGAGCCTGATTCACCCGCTGACGATCCTGTCGACGCTGCCTCCCGCCGCGGTCGGCGCGCTGCTGGCGCTCTCCGCGTCCGACCTCGAGCTCGACGTGGTCGCCTCGATCGGCCTCGTGCTGCTGGTGGGGCTCGTCGCGAAGAACGCGATCATGATGGTGGACTTCGCGATCGAGAAGCAGCGCATCGACGGGATGGGCGCGGAGGAGGCCATCGCCCTGGCCGCGCGTGAGCGCTTCCGGCCCATCCTGATGACCACGCTGGCCGCGATCGGCGGGGCGTTGCCGCTGGCGTTCGGCCGCGGCGTCGGCTCGGAGCTGCGCGTCCCTCTCGGGGTGACCATCGCGTCCGGGCTCGCGGCCTCCCAGCTGCTCACGCTCTTCACCACGCCCGCGGTCTTCGTGACGTTCGACCGCCTCGGTCGGGCGGGCCGCGCGGCGTGGCGCCGGCACACCGGCCCCGGGTCGGAGGCGCGAGGCGATGAACCGCCTCCGGGCTCGCCCGACGACGAGACCCGCGCGGTCGAGGACCGGAACTGAAGCGGCGAACCTCGTCGTGCGGCCGCGCCCGCCGGCGCGCCGTCCGATCGCCGCATCCGCAGGGCGCCGTGGCCCTTCCGCGTGACAGCTCCGCGACAAGCGCGTGTGGCGAGGTTGACGTTTCCGCGCGAACGGAATAACCCGGCCACTCTGCACGGCCCATCCCGGAGCCGCGCGGGCCACCCCGGAGAGGCGTTGTTCATGAACCTGTCGATGCGTGTCCTCGTCGCGTGTGCAGCGTGGTCCCTCTCCGCGTGCGCCGCGGGGAGCGGGCGCCGACCGGACACGGATTCCGACGGCGGTTCGGTCGCCGGCAGGACGGACGCGGGCCGTGGGGGCGGCGGCACCGACGCGGGCACGGGTGGTGGCGGGACCGACGCGGGCGGCGGAGGCACGCGGCCCGATGCCGGCACCGGCGGCGGCGGTGCGGCGTGCATGGGGGCGAACGACGCGACGATGTGGGCACCTCTGAACGCCGCGTGCCTGCCGCGCTGCAGCGCCGCGACGAGCCTTGCCGTCAGCGACTGCTTCGGCGACGACCTCTGCGTGCGAGAGGCCCTCGCCGCCGACACCACGCCGGGGGTGCCGTGGACCCTCGACGGGACGCTGCGCCCGGAGCCGATGGACTGCGGAAATTGCTTCGACTACCAGTACTTTTCGTGCGCGCACCTCGTGTGCCGCGCCGAGACGAACGCCTTGCAGTCGACCTGCAGCGCGGACTCGATGGGCGCGGCGTGTCGCGCGGCCGACATGGCCCTGACGGCGTGCTTGATGGTGAACGATGCCGGCTTCGGCACGTGCGCGGACATGCGGATCGGGGCGTGCTTCGCCGCGGGCGGTGGCGCCGGCTTCTTGCCGGGGGCCGCGCCCTCGAGCACGCCCTCGATGGACACGTGGCTCCGCGCCGAGCACCGGTCCCGCTTCGCCCGCTGACCGCCGCGCCGCGCCTCGAGCCCGCAGCCCTCACAACTCGTCGATGCGCGCTCGCAGCGCCGCCGCCTTCGCCCGGATGGCGGTCTTGTCGGCGTCCGACATCGCAGCCGCTTGCCGCGCCGCCATGCCCACGCGGGGGTTGTCCCCGAAGCGCTCCGCGTGCCGCAGCCAGAAGTCCCAGTAGAGCGCGTTGAGCGGGCAGGCGCGCTCCCCGAGCCTGTCCTTCGGGTCGTACGCGCAGCCGCGGCAGTAGTCGGACATCTTCGACACGTAGCTGGCGGCGCAGCAGTACGGCTTGGTGGCGAGCAGCCCTCCGTCCGCGTACTGGCTCATGCCGAGGACGTTGGGCATCTCGACCCACTCGAAGGCATCGATGTAGACGCCGAGGTACCACCGCTCCACCTCGGCGGGCGCGACCCCCGCGGTGAGGCAGAAGGACCCGAGCACCATCAAGCGCTGGATGTGGTGGGCGTAGGCGGTCTCGAGGGACTGGCCGACCGAGTGACGCATGCAGTTCATGCGGACCTCTCCGGTCCAGAACCAGGCGGGCAGGGGCAGGTCGTGCCCGAGCGCGTTCGAGGTGGCGTACCCCGGCATGCGCGCCCAGTAGACGCCCCGGATGTATTCGCGCCACCCGATGATCTGCCGCACGAAGCCCTCGGTCGCGGCGAGAGGGTGGCGTGCGGGGTCGGCCTGGTGCCGCGCGATGGCCGCTTCCGCGACCTCCCGCGGCGAGAGCAGCTTGACGTTGAGCGCGAACGAGAGCCGCGAGTGGAACAGCCGATCGCTCGTGCTGTGCATCGCGTCCTCGAAGTCGCCGAAGCCCGGCAGTCCGCGCTCGAGGAACGCGTCGAGCTGCGCGAGCGCCTCGGCACGATCCACCGGCCATGGGAAGCATGACGCCGATGGAGCGCCGAACGTGCGCACCCCGGCGGCCTCGATCTCCGCCCAGAGCGCGCGATGGTCGTGGGCCATGTCCCACGGGCGGGGGGCTGCGGGCGCGCCCTTCCAGGGCTTGCGGTTCTCGTGGTCGAAGTTCCACGCGCCGCCCTCGGGCTTGCCGTCGGCCGCCATCAGCAGGCCGGTCCGCACGCGCATCGCGCGGTAATACGACTCCATCATCCAGCGTCCGCCGCGCCCATGGAAGTGCGTCGAGAGGCCCTCGCGCCCGTCGAGAAAATGCTCGGCCGACACGACCGACGAGGGCAATCCACAGCCGCGGCGGAAGGCCTCGAGCGCGCGGTCGAGCCGCCACTCGTCGGGCTCCTGGTGCTCGAAGCGGGTGGCACCGGTCTCGGCCAGGATGCGCCGCAGGTTCTCCTCGAACCCCTGGGCGTTGTCGGGCGCGCCGATCGCGGTGTAGTGCACCCGGTGACCGCGGGCCTCGAGCTGCGCGGCCATCCGGCGCATGCCGGCGAAGATCGCCAGTACCTTCTGGGCGTGGTGCAGGACGTGGTCGGTCTCGCTCCGCACCTCCATGAGCACGTAGAGGACGGTGGGCTCGACGCGGTCGAACCACGGGTGCTCGGGGTTCAGCTGGTCGCCGAGGAGGAGGCGGACGGTGGTCACTCGACCGTCCTGAGGGCGTGCGCGCCGCCTGGACAGGTGGGGGGCCCTCGGGTCACCTACCGGGACCATGGCCGACCCGCACGCTCCGAACGCCCCCTCCGACGACGCCTCGGCGCCGCGCCGTCTGCGCCCCGAGGAGCAGGATCCCCGGCTCTGGAAGGGCGACGGCTGGACCGCGCGGGTCCTCAAGAACGAGGACGACGATGGCTGGGCGGTCGCCATGACGTGCGACGGCGAGAGCGAGCCGGCGCTCGTGGGTCCGTGGACGATGGGGCGCGACAAGAAGAACCCCAAGCCCCTCGACGCGGGGAGCTTCGCCACGCTGGTGAAGACGGCGAGCGAAGTCTTGATGCGGCACGCCCAGCAGCGCCGCGCCCAGCTTCACCGCAGCGTGATGGCGGAAGGACCGGACGGCGTGCGCGTGCGGGTCGATCTCGACATCGTGCCCGACGAGGACGATCCGCACGCGGTCCTCACCGTGTTCGACGCCGACGGCGAGGTCGGTTCGAGGACCCGCGTGGAGCCCAGCTTCAAGCTGAGCGCCGAGACCGCCCGCCGCTGGCTCGCGCGCGCCGCCGACGCCGGCTGACGCGCGCGAACGCCCGCCCCAGTCGGCGCAGCCGGCCGGCGAGTCTCGGGTGCGCTCCGGCCCGCCGCGTTCGCTTCAGGCCGCGCGGGTCGTGCCGGCGTCCTCGTGGATCCACCGCCGCATCGCAGGCAGCACGGTCGTTCCCCACGCCTCGGAGGTCCGAACGACGAGGAAGGTGCCGAGCAGATCCTCGAGGATGGCCTCGATGTTCTCGACCAGGTCCATCCGCTCGTAGAACCGCTCGTCGTTCTCCTCGGTGAGCAGCGCGGGGATCTTCACGCCCGAGAGGCCGAGCGTGTCGGCGTTCAGCACGAAGGCCCAGGTCTGCTGGCCGCGGCAGACGCGGACCTTCGCCTTGATCGGGAGCTTCCCCTGTCGGAGCGCCTCCTTGGCCTCGGGGCTCGCGCTCGGCATCGCCGCCTTGAGCTTGCTCTCGGTCTTCTCCGATTCGTTGCCCACGAGCGTGAGCTGCTCTTCGAGCCAAAGCTCGCACGCCTCGCCGCTCGAGAGCGGCAGGACGCCCTCGCGTGCCTCGCTCTCGTACCAGAGCCACACCAGGAATTCGCGCCCGAGGAAGCGGGCGCCTTCGATGCGATCGACCAGGTCCATCGTGAGCTCCTCCCGCCGGGTGGCGGGTTCTTCAGGCCGTCCCGCCGACGAGGGTCATGGGGTCGAGCAGCGGCAGCGAGGCGAGCACGGCCTCGTCGAGGCCTCGCTTCTCGGCCGCGAGGTAGGCGCCGTCGTGCGCGAGCTGCAGCTCGAACGTCTTCTCGAAGAGCTCGATCAGGACCTCGTGGCGCTTCGGCGAGGGGTGGAAGAAGCGCACGACGCCGTCGCCGAGGCTCCACGAGAGGTCGATGACGTTCATCGCCGGGACGACCTTCTGGCGCAGGGTCCGGGTGACCATCGCCTCGAGGTTCTTCTTCTGCGAGCGCGTCAGCTTCTCGCTGCCCTGCTTGGCGAGGAAGGCGCGTTCGGCCTCCCGGAACGACGCCTTGAAGAGCGA
>CAIKNO010000141.1 GCA_903828805.1 uncultured Sandaracinus sp.
CGCGTGTTGTTGATGATGGACTCGGTCACGCGCTTCGCGCGCGCCGGCCGCGAGGTCGGGCTGGCCGCCGGCGAGCCCCCCGCCCGCCGTGGGTATCCGCCGAGCGTGTTCGCGATGCTGCCCCAGCTCCTCGAGCGCTCGGGGACCTCGGCGCGCGGATCGATCACCGCGTTCTACACCGTGCTGGTCGAGGGCTCCGACATGGAGGAGCCCATCGCCGACGAAGTGCGCGGGATCCTCGACGGGCACATCGTGCTGGACCGAGCCCTCGGCGCCCGCGGCCGCTGGCCCGCGATCGATCCCTTGTCGTCGCTGTCGCGCGTGATGGACGCCGTGACGACCCCATCCCATCGCGACGCCGCCGCGAGAATGCGCGCGCACCTGGCGGTGTACGAGGCGAAGCGGGATCTGGTGCTGCTCGGCGCGTACACGCGGGGCAGCGATCCGCGGCTCGATGCGGCGCTCGCGCGCATCGACGCCATCGAGGCGTTCCTGAGGCAGGACCGGCACGAGCACGCGCCCTTCGAGACCACGCGCGCGTCCCTCGACCGCCTCGTCTGAAGACCGGGACCCGATGGGTCACGACGTCCCGAACCAACGACGACCCGACCCACGTGGGTGAGGTCGTGGGTGACGCGATGGAAGCTGTTACGTTGGCGCGATGGCGCTGCGCTCGTTCGTCGTGTGGTTCTCGCTGGGGTCCTTGGTGGCGTGTGGTGGAGGCGGCTCGACGGAGGTCGGTGCGCGAGACGGCGGCGTTCGCGCCGACGGCCCACAGGCCGACGCCGAAGTCGTCGACGCCGACACCTCGACGCTCCACGACGTGGCGCTCACCGCGCGGGTCACCGCCGTGCAGCCCATGACCGGCATCGCGTTGTGGGAGGAGAACGACGTCGACGTGAAGACCGAGCCCGGCGTGGTGCAGCTCGAGTACGCGTACGTGCCGCCGGGCAGCATCGCCGTCGACGACGGCGTGTACGTCTGGGACGCCTTCGACGCGTTCCTCGATCGCATCGCCGGCCGCGGCCACCAGGCCATCGTGCGCTTCTACGACACCTACCCGGGCGCGCCGACGGCGGTCCCCGAATGGATCAAAGCGCTGCCCGACTACCGCGAGACGTCCGGCCAGAGTGAGGGCCAACCGACCCGCTTCCCCGATTGGTCGTCCGAGGTCTTGCAGCAGTTCTACCTCGACTTCTACACCGCGTTCGCGGCTCGCTACGACGCGGATCCGCGCATCGTGTTCCTGCAAGTCGGCTTCGGCCTGTGGGGCGAGTACCACATCTACGACGGGCCGAACGAGCTCGGCCGACAGTTCCCCTCGAAGGCCTACCAGCAGACTTTTCTCGCGCACCTCGACGACGTGTTGCCGACGCTGGCCTGGAGCGTGTCGATCGACGCGGGGTCGGACGACTACGGCCCATTCGTGGACACGCCGGCGCTCATCGACCTGGGGTTTGGCCTGTTCGACGACTCGTTCATGATCGAGACCCACGCCGGATACAACGCCGAGATGTGGACGTTCTTCGACCAC
>CAIKNO010000142.1 GCA_903828805.1 uncultured Sandaracinus sp.
CATGCCGCCGACCATGCCGCCGATGAACACCATCATCAGGGGTTCGAGCAACGAGGTCAGGCCAGCCACCGCGACGTCGACCTCTTCTTCGTAGAAGTCGGCGATCTTGTTGAGCATCTGATCGAGCGCGCCGGTCTGCTCGCCGACGCCGATCATCTGGACGACCATCGGCGGAAAGACCCCGGTCTCCATCAAGGGTTCCGCCATGGTGCGGCCCTCTCGGATCTTGTCGGCCGTGGTCCGCACCGCGCCCTCGACGATCACGTTGCCGGACGCCTTCGACACGATCTCCAGCGCGTCGAGGATCGGCACGCCGGAACTCAGCAGGGTGCCGAGCGTCCGCGTGAACCGCGCGACGGCCATCTTCCTCATGACCGGCCCCAGCACGGGCACTTCCAGCATGAACTTGTGCCAGAAGCGCTTTCCAGCCGGCTGCCGGTACGAGTACTGGATGCCCCACGTGATCGCGGCCGTGACGCCGAAGAAGATGTACCAGTTGTTCAAGAACCCCTGCGAGAGGTTGATGACGAACTGCGTCGGGGCGGGCAGGCCATCCTCGCTGCCGAAGTCCCGGAACATGTTCTGGAAGCTGGGAATGACGAACACGAGCAGCACGATGAGCACCGACATCGCGATGAAGAACACCGCCGTCGGGTACACGAGCGCGCTGGTCACCTGCCGCCGGAGCTTGACGCGCTTCTCGATGTAGATGGCGAGACGCCCGAGGATGGTGTCGAGGATGCCGCCCATCTCGCCCGCGGCGACGAGGTTCACGAAGAGCTCGTCGAACACCTTCGGGTGCCGCCGCAGCGAGTCCGAGAACGTGGCGCCCTGCTCGACCGACTGCTTGATGTCCTTGAGGATCTTGTTGAGCGCCTGGTTCTCGCCCTGGGACGAGAGGATGTCGAGGCTCTGAACGAGCGGAAGGCCCGCGTCGATCATCGTCGCGAACTGGCGGATGAAGACGACGAGCTCCTTCTCGGAGACCGGCGAGCCGAACGTCAGGTTGAGCCCGCGGCCCTTCTTCTTGACCTTCGACGGCGTCAGGTTCTGCGACTTGAGGCGCGCCTCGACCGCGGCCTGGTCGGCTGCCTCCATCACGCCCTTGCGAACCTCACCGGTCCGCGTCCGGGCTTCCCAGACCCATTCGTTCATCGCCGGCGGAGCGTACACCACGAGCGGTCGCCGACGCCTCAAAAAGAGCGTCCCGCCCGCGCCGCGCGGCCGCCCCGGGGCGATGGACTCAGCGCGGTCGAATCGGGGCGCCCATGCCAGAGGCGGGCGCACGGCCGTCGATCATCGCCTGCAGCTCGCCGGGGTCGCCGGAGACCGCGATGGCGTCCTCGTGGGCGACGAGGCGCCGCTGCAGCAGCGAGAGCAGCGACTGGTTCATCGTCTGCATGCCGCTCTTGCCCTGCCCGATCTGCATCTGCGAGTAGAGCTGGTGCACCTTGTCCTCGCGGATGAGGTTCCGGATCGCGGGGTTCGGGATCATGACCTCCATCGCCATCACCCGGCCCGGCCCGTCGGCCCGTGGCAAGAGGAGCTGGGTCATCACCCCCTGCAGCACGAAGCTCAGCTGCGTCCGGATCTGGGACTGCTGGTTGGCCGGGAAGACGTCGATGATGCGGTTGATGGACGAGAGCGCGCTGTTCGTGTGCAAGGTGGCGAACACGAGGTGTCCGGTCTCGCTGATGGTGAGCGCCGCCTCGATCGTCTCCATGTCCCGCATCTCACCGACGAGGACGACGTCGGGGTCCTGACGCAGCACATACTTCAGCGCGTCCTTGAACCCCCGGGTGTCGGCGCCGATCTCGCGCTGGTTGACGACCGAGAGCTTCGAGAAGTGCTCGAACTCGATCGGGTCCTCGATGGTCATGATGTGCTGCCGCGTCTCGCGGTTGACCTTGTCGATCATCGACGCGAGCGTGGTGCTCTTGCCGGAGCCGGTCGGCCCGGTCACCAGCACCAGCCCGCGCGGCAGCGACGCCAGCTCGCTCACGATCGGCGGCAGGCCGAGTTCGTCGAAGCTCATGATCTTGTGGGGGATGGCCCGGAAGACCCCCGCGATCGAACCGCGCTGCATGAACACGTTCGCGCGGAACCGCGAGAGTCCGCGGACACCGAACGAGAAGTCGAGCTCCCAGTTCTTCTCGAACTTGACCTTCTGCTCCTCGTTGAGCGCGGAGTACACCAGCGCCTTGGTGTCCTCGGGCCTCAAGGGCGGCATCTTCAGCGGCACGAGCGAACCGTCGATGCGGAACTGCGGAGGGCTGTCCTTCGTCAGGTGGAGATCCGACGCGCCCCGCTCGACGACCGCGCGGAGCAACTGGATGAGCGTCACCTGGAGCGGGGCGTTGGGATCGGCGGGCGTCTGCATCGTGCGGGACTGTACACGAGGCCCTGCGGACGCTCGACCGTGTTGGTGCCCGGCGCCGAGGTCCCGAGGACCGCGCGCGCGGTCCCCACGGACGCGGGGGTGGGTTCAGTCCTGGCGCCAGCGACGCGAGAGCGCGACCTCCGCCTGGTACCGCTCCACTTCGCGCGCGCGCACCGTGTCCGGCCAGCGCAGCAACTGCGCCATCCGACCGGCGACGCGCTCGAGGCAGCCGAGCCCCTGATCGCGGTCCTTGAAGAACATCT
Source organism: uncultured Sandaracinus sp. (assembly GCA_903828805.1). Lineage (GTDB taxonomy): Bacteria > Myxococcota_A > Polyangia > Polyangiales > Sandaracinaceae > Sandaracinus. The sequence continues at coordinate 2,644 of CAIKNO010000142.1, forward strand.
GCGTCCGGCGGATCAGGACGTCGCACACGGTCGCGGCGAACTCGTCGCGGACGGCGAAGTCCACCTGTGCGAGGACGTCGGGGCGATCGGGCACGAGCCGTTCGGCGAGGCTGGCGTCGGTCCGGCACAGGCTGGCGATCTCGAGCGCCCGGGTCCCGTACGCCGAGGCGAGCGCGTGCCCCTGCGCGTCGTCCAGGGTGCCGCCTCCACGTTCCACCACCGCCGCGGCGACCCGGCCGACGTCGTCGTCCGCGGGCCAGCCCTCGGCCCCGGGCAGCGCCGCGTGGTCGGTGCCGGCGGGGGTCAGCTCGAGCGTGCGGACGCCGCTCATCTGCAGGTAGCGCACGGCGGTGTCGACGACCTCGGCGCTCATGCGCCGGTAGGTCGTGAGCTTGCCCCCCGCGATCGTGATGAGTCCCTCCGCGGCCACCGCGATCTTGTGCTCGCGGCTGACGTCCGACGCATGCCCGTCCGCCCCCTCGTCGACGAGGGGGCGAAGGCCCGCCCACGTGGACAGCACGTCGGCGCGCGTCAGGGGAAACGAGGGGAAGTACGCGGTCGCCGCGTCGATCAGGTAGTCCACGTCGGCGCGGGTCGCGTGCACCATCGACGGGTCGCCGGCGTCGTCCGTGTCCGTCGTGCCGACGTACGTCCGATCCCCCCAGGGGATGGCGAAGAGCACCCGACCATCGGCCGGATGGTTGCAGACCACGGCATGGGTGAGCGGCAACCGTTCGTGGTCCACCACGATGTGCACGCCCTTCGTCGTTCGTAGCATCGGCCGCGGCGCGGGGGCCTCGAGACCGGGCCGAGGAAGATTCCGGGTGCGGTCCGTCCACGGGCCCGTGGCGTTGACCACGGCGCGGGCGCGCACCGTGCGCTCGCGTCCTCCGAGGACGTCCCGAACGACGGCTCCGCGGACCCGACCCTCTTCGATGACGAACTGCTCGACCTGCGCCCAGGTCGCCACGACCGCGCCCGACCGGGCGGCATCGACGGCCGTCTCGAGGGTCAATCGCGCGTCGTCCGTCGAGCAATCGAAGTAGAGCGGCGCGCCGAGCAGTCCGTCGCGCTGCAGCGCGGGCTCTTCGCGGGCCAGGTCCTCCACCGACAGCGTCCGATGCCGCTTCGGGGAGCGGAAGAGGGACAGGCCGTCGTAGACCCACATGCCCGCCTGGATCATGCGCAGGCTGTGCTTGCCCTTGGCGTAGACCGGGAAGAGGAAGCCCAGGGGATGGACCAGGTGCGGCGCGAGGTCCATCAGGACGCGCCGCTCGCTCACCGACTCGAAGACGAGCGCGATCTCGTATTGCTCGAGGTAGCGAAGACCCCCGTGGATGAGCTTGCTCGACCGCGAGCTGGTGCCGGAGGCGAGATCCGACATGTCGACCAGGGCGACCGAGAGGCCACGACGGGCGGCGTCCCGCGCGATCCCTGCGCCGTTGATGCCGCCGCCGACAACGAGGAGGTCGACCTCGACCCGGCCGAGCCGGTCCCACATCGCCTGTCGAGAGAGGGCGGGCGCGGCCACGGAAGCGTGCGGTGAGGCTCTCATCGCGGCTGGTTATGGGTCAGCTCTCCAGCTTGGTCCACAGCCCGCGGCGCAGGACGGCGGGGCGCTTGTCGGACCGGGAGACGATGCGCACGGCGGACCAGGCGGCCAGCAACTGTCCCTCGAGCCCGAGACCCGGCACGACCTGCGAGCCGCACAGCAACACCCGCTGGATCGGCATCCGGACGGGCAGTGCACAGACGCCGAGGGTGGAGGCGAGCGGGTAGCCGTACACGGTCTCCATCGTCGCGCTGCCGCGCGCCCAACGGGCAGGGGAGGGCAGCGCCTCACCGCGAACGGCGTCGTAGGGCGCGCGCCCGTCGTGGGGCGAGTCCACCGAGAGGAGGCTCTGTGGAAGGAAGGGGATGAGCTCTCCGAGGGCCTCGAGGATCCTCTCGCGGACCGACTCGAGGTAGTCCGCCACGTCTTCGACACCGCGGCGCGGCAAGAGGGCCTCGACGCAGAGCAAGCGACGGCCCGACGGATCGACTGGGTGCGCCTGGACGTGAAGCAGGTTGGCACCCGAGAGAGCGCGCGCGGGGTCGCGGACGAAGAACACGTCCCGCCCCATGCCCATGGGCACGCCCTCCGCCTTCACGTGGACGTTGAGGGTGTAGCGGTAGTAGCGGGCCATCGGCTCGCCCATCCGCTCGAATAGCTCGTCGAAGGGGCGTCGGTCGGGCACGAGGCGCAGCAGCTGGGAGACGTCGCTCCCGACGAGCACGAAGGACGCGCCGAACTCCTCGCCCGAGGCGGCGAGGCGCACGCCCTCGACCGCGCCGCGCCGCACGAGCAGGCTGTCGACGCGGTCGCGCGACCGCACGTCGCCGCCGTGCGAGCGAACGCTGGTCTCGAGCATGCCCAGGATGGTGCCGAGGCCGCCTTCGACGACCGTGCCTCCTTCGAGCCACTGCGACACGTGCCGGCTCAGACGGAGCGGGCTGCCGTGGTCGGGGTCCATCCCATCGGAGAAGCGCGTGGGCGCGTGGAGGGTCAGCCGGAACGGATGGGCATCGGGAAGGTCCCGGAGCGGATCGTCGGCCCCCGAGGACGGGCCCTTGGCGTTCAGCGGAGCGACCGCGCGCGCGTGGGCGCGTCGCTCGAAGAACGTCTCCGGCGGCCAGACGAGATCGGCCTCGGTCGCGCGGTCGAGGGCCTCGTTGCGCCCGCGGATGCGCTCGAACACCGTCTCGATGGGTCCACGAATTTCAGGGAATTCTCGCTCGATCTCGCGGCCCAGCGAGTCTCCGGCGCCCGCGACGTCGAGCCTGTGTCCCGGGGTCACGACCTGCACCCGCGCGTCGGATGCGACGGTGTGACGGCGCATCGCCTGCGTCAGCGCGAGCTCGGTGAAGAGGCGGCGGGCGATCGGCGTGTGGACCCCGAGGAACCGGAACGGGGCGCGGGGCAGGGACTCCCCTTCGACCTCGTAGGTCGGGCCGAGATCGTCCTGCCCGATCAGCAGGACCCGGAAGCCGCGCCGGGCGAGCAAGGCCGCGCTCGCCCATGCGCCGAGCCGGCCTCCGAGCACGATCACGTCGTAGAACGAGCGGATCACCGAGCCCGGGGAGGCAGGAAACGAACGCGATCTTCGAACTCCGCGCCGGGCGTCTCGATGACCCGGCCGACGACCGTCGCGCGCTCGCCGGCGGCGAGGAGCGCGG
>CAIKNO010000143.1 GCA_903828805.1 uncultured Sandaracinus sp.
CGGGCTCAGATGCCGAAGCTCTCGCCGCAGCCGCAGCCCTTCTTCTCGTTCGGGTTCCGGAACTTGAACCCGTGGCTCATCAGCTTGACCTCGTAGTCGAGCACCGAGCCGCGGAGGTAGACGAGGCTCTTCGGATCGACGACGACCTTCAGGCCCTCGAACTCGAAGACCTGGTCGCGGCCGCGGATCGCATCGGCGAACTCGATCACATAGGAGGCGCCCGAACATCCGCCACCGCGCACGCCGAGCCGCAGCGCCGCGTCGGGCGTCCCGCGACGCTCGAGCGCCTTGCGCGCCATCTCGACGGCCTTGGGCGTGAGGTCGACGTCGCGGACGGCCCGGACCTCGACGGCCGAGTCGAGCTCGACGGCAGAGTCCAGTTGGCCGGCAGAGTCCAGCTGGCCAGCAGAGTCCAGCGCGACCGGCGAGGGAGCAGCCGCCGAGGGCTCGTGGAGCGCCGCCGTCACGTTCACGTCGTCTCCGCCCGACGGGCGGCCTGCTTGCGACGGTAGTCCTCGATCGCGCTCTTGATCGCGTCCTCCGCGAGCACCGAGCAGTGAATCTTGACCGGCGGGAGGTTGAGCTCCTTGACCAGCTCGGTGTTGCGAAGCTCCATCGCCTCCTCGACGGTCTTGCCCTTGACCCACTCGGTGGCCAGCGAGCTCGACGCGATCGCGCTGCCGCATCCGAACGTCTTGAACTTGGCGTCCTCGATGATGTTCGTCTCGGGGTTCACCCTCAGCTGCAGGCGCATCACGTCGCCGCACGCAGGCGCACCCACGAGCCCGGTGCCCACCGTCGGGTCCTCCTTGTCGAGGGTGCCGACGTTCCGGGGATTCTCGTAGTGCTCGATGACCTTGTCTGAATACGCCATGACGGACTCCCTGTCAGTGGGCTTCCCACTGGATGCTCTTGAGGTCGACGCCTTCCTTCCACATCTCGTAGAGGGGCGACATGTCGCGGAGGCGATTCACCTGACGGATGACCAGCTCCGCGACGAAATCGACCTCTGCCTCCGTGTTGAAGCGGCCGAGGCCGAACCGGATCGAGGAGTGGGCGAGCTCTTCGTCGACGCCGAGGGCGCGCAGCACGTAGCTCGGCTCGAGGCTCGCGCTCGTGCACGCGCTGCCCGAGCTCACGGCCACGTCCTTGATCGCCATGAGCATCGCCTCGCCCTCGACGAACGAGAACGACACGTTCAGGTTGCCCGGGTGACGCCACGGGTCGTCGGCCCCGTTGAGGTGGATCTGCTCGATGCCGTCGAAGAGCTTCTTCCTGAGGCGCTCGCGCAGCGAGAAGCTGTGATCGCGGTCCTTCTCCCACTCGTCGGTGGCGATCGCGGCGGCCTTCCCGAGGCCGACGATGCCCGTGACGTTCAGCGTGCCCGAGCGCATCCCGCGCTCGTGGCCGCCGCCGTCCTGCTCGCCGACGATGCGCACGCGGGGCTTGTTGCGCCTCACGTACAGCGCCCCGACGCCCTTGGGTCCGTAGAGCTTGTGTCCCGAAAGACTGACGAGATCGACGTTCATCTCGTCGACCAGGAACTTCATGCGTCCGACGCCCTGCACCGCGTCGCAGTGAAGGAGCACGCCGCGCTCGCGGGTCAGCTTGCCGATCTCGGCGATCGGCTGGACGGTCCCGATCTCGTTGTTCGCCAGCATGACCGACACGAGGATCGTCCGATCCGTGAGGGCGTTCTTCACGTCGTCCGGCGACACTTGTCCGCGGGCATCGACGTCGAGGTAGGTGACCCGAAATCCTTCGCGCTCGAGCCGCTTGCACGTGTCGAGCACGGCCTTGTGCTCGGTCCGCAGCGTGATGATGTGATCGCCCTTGTCCTTCGAGAAGTGCGCGACGCCCTTGATGGCGAGGTTGTTGCTCTCCGTCGCGCCGGACGTGAAGACGATCTCCTTGGGGCTCGACGCGCCGAGGAGAGTCGCGACCTGAGCGCGCGCAGTGTCGACCGCCTCCTCCGCGTGCCAGCCGAAGGCATGGCTCCGCGATGCGGCGTTCCCGAAGTGGTGCGTGAAGTACGGCAACATGGCCTCCACCACCCGCGGATCGCAGGGCGTGGTGGCGTGGTTGTCCATGTAGATGGGGAGCTGCAGGGCCATGACGTTCACTCTGCGGACGAGGGGTGGAACCCGGCGACGAGCACGGGCGGGTGGGCCTGACACGGGTGCAGGTCGCAGCTCGGACAGGCCGACACGACGCGCTGCGGTTCGCACGCGTCGCACGTCTCGAGGTAGGCCAGACCGAGCGTCAGCTCGCGCTCGAGCTCCGCGAGGCGGGCCATCTGCGCACGCGTTTCCGCGAGCTTCGTCGTGAAGAGGGTCTGGACCTGACGCATCGCGCTCGGCGCGGACGGGCTGGCCCCCCAGGTGAGCAGGAGCCCTCGGATCTCCGGCAGCGAGAGGCCGGCGTGCTGGAGCCGGACGATCCACTCGACACGCGTCACCGAGCCTGCCGCGTAGAGCCGGTAGCCGCCACCGGAGCGACGCGCGGGCTCGAGCAGACCCAGCTCCTCGTAGAGGTGTAGCGCCCGGACCGTCTTGCCGGTCCGCTTGGCCAGCTCACCGACCCGCAGCGACAGCTCACCGACCCGCAGCGCCGCTTCCGACTCCGTGCCGGGAACGTCCGACTCGACGACCGGCAGCCGCCGCACCGGGCGGGGCGCGTCGACGGGAACGTGGGCAGCGGGCATGGTGCGGGCGTCGGCGTCCATGGCGAAACTCGAACCCTCACGCATGGGTGAGGGTTGGGGCGAGCGGTTTCTAGGGGGCGCTCGAAGCTCTGTCAAGGCGTGCGACGGTGGCCCGAGGCCAGCGTTCGCGTCCGGCGCCGCCTTCCGCCCGCCATCGCCCGCCGGCCACGTGGAAATCGCTCGATGTCGCGGTCCTGCGTGGCGGCGCGGCGTGTGGAAGGTCCGCTTCGCATGTCCGGACTCGTCGCCATGGCCGTGGGGGCCGTCTCGGGGATCGTGGGCGCCGCCCTGCTCGGCGCGCCGTCGTGGGTCGCCCCGGGCGCGGCGTTCGGGCTCGCGGTCGGCACCGCCCTCGTCATCGCGGGGCGCGGACGCGCCTCGGCGCCGCCGCGGACGGTGGCCGCCGCGCTCGGAATCTGCGCCGCGCTCGCGGGCGCCTCGTCGCTCGGCGCGCCGACCGGAAACGCCGCCGCCCCGAGGGGCCACGCGCGGGTCTGGGGACGCGTCGAAGAGGTCCGGGCGGGCTTCGGGCGCTCCGACGTGGCCTTGCGGGTCCGGGCGATCGAGCCCCTCGGTGAGGGCGCGGTTCCTCCCCCGGTCGGCAGCCGGATCCGCGTGCGCGGCGTGGCGTGGCCCGAGGGCGCCGACGTTCGAACGACCCTCACGCTGTCGGCCCCCGCCGGCTTTCGGAACCTGACCCCGCATCCGCGATGGCCGACCCTGGACCCCTTCGCCGCGGACGCGCGCGCGCTCGCCCACGCGCCCTTGCCCACCCGCTCTCTTCACGCGCTCATCGGACGCGCGCGCGCCCGGCTCCGCGGCGCGCTGCTCGCCACGCTCGACGAGCCGGCCTGCGGGGTCGCGCGGGCGCTGCTCCTCGGCGACCTGGCCCTCGACGAAGACTCGGCCGGGGAGGTCCGCGATGCCGGGCTCTCCCACGTCCTGGCGGTGTCGGGGATGCACGTCACGCTGCTCGTCGGCGCGCTGGTCCGGATGCTCCGCGCCCTGCTGCTGCGCGTCGAACGACTCGCCGCACGCCACGACGTGGGCCGCATCGCGGCGGCCGTGGGCGTGCCTCTGGCCCTCGTGTACGCACCGCTGGCCGGCGGCGCGCCGAGCGCGTGGCGGGCCGCGCTGACGGCCGCGATGCTGTGGAGCCTCGAGGCGGCAGGGCGGCGCCCCGACGCCGTGCAGGTGACCGCCGCGGCCGTGCTCGCGTTCGCGGCGTGGTCCCCTGGGGAGATCCTCCGTCCGGCGTTCCTGCTGTCGATCGGCGCGACGATGGCGGTCCTCACGCCGGAACCCGACGCCCAGGCGCGACCGCTGCGCGCGCTCGCGGCCCTCAGCCTGCGGGCCGCGCTGTGCACGGCGCCCATCGGGCTCTGGTGTTTCGAAGGCGTGCCCCTCGTGGGCGTGGCCGCCAACGTGTTCGTCGTGCCGGTCGCGAGCGTTCTGCTCTTGCCGCTCGCGGCGGCGCATGCCGTCCTCGCCCTCGTGTCGGAGCCGCTCGCGGCGCTCACGGCCGCACCGCTGGACCTCGCGACGCGTGCATTTCTCGGGGCCTGCGGCCAGTGCGCGGCGGTGTCTCTCGGACGCGGCCTACCTCCGCTGGACGTCGTCGAAGGCGTGACCGTCACGGTCCTGTGTCTGTCGCTCGCGTTTCTCCGCGGGCCCCGCGTCCGCCTCGCGCTCCTCGTCGTCGGCGCGGTGGCACTCGGTGGGGCGGAGTGGCGACTGCAGGCCCGCGAGCGCCCTCGCGGGGTGGTCCGCGCGACGTTCCTCGACATCGGGCAGGGCGATGCGGCCCTGCTCGACATGCCGGACGGGCGGCTCGTGCTGGTGGACGCCGGGGGCGCCGTGGGCGCCGGCGTCGACCCGGGCCAGCACGTCGTGTTGCCTCTGCTCCGGGCCCGGCGACGCGCCTCGATCGACCTCGCCATCCTCACGCATCCGCATCCGGACCACTTCGGCGGGCTGTCGCGCGTCCTCGCGGAAGTTCCGACCCGAGAACTCTGGGACACCGGTCAAGCGGAATCGGAAGAACCGGACGGTGCCGTCGCGCGCCTGCTCCACGAGGCCCGCGCACGCGGCACTCAGGTCGTCCGCCCCGCCGCGCTGTGCGGGCGCCCCCGACGCTTCGGAGACGCCACCCTCGCGGTGCATTGGCCCTGCCCCGGATTCGATGCCGGCCTCGATCCCAACGACAATTCGTTCGTGGTCGAGCTGCGCTTCGGGGCCCGCCGACTGCTGTTCACCGGCGACGTGGAGCGGCGCGCCGAGCGCTCCCTCGTGCGCGCGGGACGGCTCGGGCACGTCGACGTGCTCAAGGTGCCGCATCACGGCTCGAGGACGTCGTCCACCGCACCGTTTCTCGCTGCGTTGACGCCGGCCCTCGCGGTCGTGAGCGCCGGCAGGACGAACCGGTTCGGACATCCGCACCCCGATGTCCTCGAGCGGCTCGAGGGGGCCGCAGGGGGCGTGTACCGGATCGACCGCGAGGGGAGCGTGCAGGTGTGGACCGACGGCCACGCCTTGCGGGTGCAGACGTGGACGGGTCGGTCACATGCCGACGATGGTGCACCCTGAGAGTTCGAGGTGGGTGCTGGCCGTGGCCACGGCCCCGCCGGGTCCGGTCAGCGCACAGCCCGTCGCGTCGAGGACGATGTCTCCGCCGTCCGACACCGAGGCCACCGACACCGCGCACGTGGCGTCGGAGTGGAACTCGCCCGACCCCAGGGTGGCCTCGATCGCCCCCGCCGTCGCATCCGTCCGGCCCATCACCGCGAACGAGCGCAGCCCACCGTCCGCGCTGCCGCCGCGGAAGAGGTCGACGACCACGCCGTAGTTCACGCCCGACCCATCGACGCTGCGGGTGAGCTGGCAGGAGCCGCTGACGCTGCCGCCCCCGTCGATGCGGGTGTCGACCGGGAGCCGTAGCTCGGTGGTCAGGTCGGCGGTCTCGACCCTCGCGAACCCGGTGGCGATGAGCCGATGGTCTCCGCAGCCGGACAGGGCCGAGGCGACCGAGATCAGGAGCAGTGCGCTGCGCGTCATGTTCCCGCCTCTAACACGATCCGGGCCACACAAGAATCGGCCCGATTCCGGGGGACTCTTCGTTGGCCCCCCGGTGCCGGTTCACGGTTCCGGGCGACGAGTGAACTCCGATTCACACGCCGGGCTCACGTGCCCGGATGCAGCAGCGCGAGCGAGACGACCGCCGCGGCGACCAGCACGATCGCCATCGCGAGGCCCGCGAAGAACGACTGCGAGGCTTCGCGCTCGCCGCTCGCCGCCCGCCGGATGCGGCCGAGGAGGACGCCGTGCACGGCGCTCAGCGCCAGCGCGAGCGTGAGTTTGCCGTGCATCCAGCCCGCCCGGGCGTAGAGCTCCGACCAGCCGGAGACGAGCATCGTGAGCCCGCCGAGCCAGGCGAGCGCGAGGCCGGGAACCGTCAGCGCGAGCAACGCGCGGCGCACGGCGCCGAGGGCCTCGCCCCGCGCAGGGCCCTCGGTGAGCGCGAGCTGTGCGCAGGTCCAGGCGCCCGTCGCCGAGCCTCCCACCCACAGCACGACCCCGAGCAGATGAACGACCAGGGACACGTCACGCAGCATGGTTCAGCCTCCGATCGCTTTCTCGTACACCCGGTACTTCTTGTACACGCGCGCGCCCATCGACTTGATGCCGAGGTTGATGGGGCGGTTGTCCTCGAGGGTCCACGAGAGCTCGCCCCACTTGTACCCGATGGCCTCCGCGCGCTTGGCGATCTCGACGTAGAGGGCATGGGAGAGGCCCCCGTAGCGGCGCTGCCCGCGGAGCTCGCTCCGGAGGCCCAGCATCACGAGGCGCGCGCTGACGGGGCGCTTCACCTTCAAACGCCAGAGCAGCTTGGCGACCGTGACCGGGTTGAGCTTTCCGTCGAAGTCGCGGATGACCTCGTTGAGGTTCGGCAGCGTGATGCACATGCCGACCGGGCGCCCCTCGACCTCCGCGATGAACGCGAGCTCCGGGTCGAGGATGAGCTTCAGATCGTCGCCCATCTTCTTCGCCTCGTCCGGCGTCGCCGGGACGAACCCCCAGTTGCTCGACCACGCGTCGTTGAAGATCTCGAGGATGATGGCGAGTTCGCTCGCCATCTTTCTTGGATCGACCGAGCGAAGACGCACCTCGGGCATCCCCTTCACGTCCGACCACGCCTTCAGCGCGCGCTCCGGGATGTTCCCGACATCGAAGCGCCACGCGAAAAAGTCCTTGGCCTTCTCGAGTCCGGTCGAGAGCGCGACGCGGTCCTGCCACGCCCGCGAGTGGCTCATCATGATGGCGGGGGGCATGTCGAAGCCCTCGATCAGGACGCCGACCTCCTCGTTGATGGTCAGCGAGAGCGGGCCCCGCATCCGGGTCATGCCGCGACGCGCGAGCCACGCCGCGGCGGCGTCGATCAGCGCCTGGCCGACCGCGTCGTCGTCGATGGTGTCGAAGAACCCGAAGAAGCCGGTCTGGTCCTTGTGCAGGTGCAGGTGCTCGTGGTCGATCTGCGCGCTGATGCGCCCGACGAGTCGGCCGTCTTTCCACGCCGTGAACAGCCCGAGTTCGCCGCGCGAGAAGAACGGATTCTTGCCTGGCGTGAGGCGGTCCTTCATCTCGAAGTCGAGCGGGGAGACGTAGTTCGGGTCGCCCTCGAAGACGATGCGGGGCGCCGTCAGGAAATCGCCGAGGTCTCGCCCCGGCACGTGCTCGCGGATCTCGATGGGCATCGACCTCTCCTCGCTCGGCGCCCCGGGTCCGACCGCGGACGGGGCGACGCGGCGGACTACCGCGGGGGGCAAGCCGCCGCAAGGCGTGGGCGCCTCGGTCCCCGACCTGCGCGCGCGAGAAGCCGCGCTATCCTCGCCGCGCGATGCCCGATTTTCACCACCAGGAACTGCTCCCCCTCGATCACCACGGCGACGACACGCCGTGGAAGCTCGTGACGACCGAAGGCGTGTCGACGTGGCAGGCCGGCGACGAGACGTTCGTGCGCGTCGCGCCGTCCGCGCTCACCCGGCTGACGGACGCGGCCATGCGGGACATCGCCCACTACCTGCGGCCGGGACACCTGGGCCAGCTGCGCGCCATCCTCGACGACCCGGAGGCCTCGGCGAACGACCGGTTCGTGGCCCTCGATCTGCTGAAGAACGCCTGCGTCGCCGCGGGCGGCGTCCTGCCCATGTGCCAGGACACCGGCACCGCGATCGTGATGGGCAAGAAAGGGCAGCGCGTCTTCACCGGCGGCGGCGACGAGGCCGCCATCGCGCGCGGCGTCCACGACGTCTACACGCGCTCGAACCTGCGCTACTCGCAGCTCGCGCCGCTCGACATGTACCGTGAGAAGAACACGGGGAACAACCTGCCGGCGCAGATCGAGCTCTACGCCACCGACGGCGACGAGTACCGCTTCCTGTTCATGGCCAAGGGCGGAGGCTCCGCCAACAAGAGCTACCTGTACCAGGAGACGAAGGCGCTCCTGAACCCTACGTCGTTGATGGCTTTCCTCGACAAGGCGCTGCGCTCGCTCGGCACGGCGGCATGCCCGCCCTACCACCTCGGCATCGTCATCGGCGGCACGAGCGCCGAGCACACGCTGAAGACGGCGAAGCTCGCCACGGCCCGGTACCTCGACGGACTTCCGACCTCGGGCAACGAGCTGGGTCGCGGGTTCCGCGACCTCGAGCTCGAGGCGAAGGTGCTGCAGCTCGCGCAGTCCACGGGCATCGGGGCGCAGTTCGGCGGCAAGTACTTCTGCCACGACGTGCGCGTGATCCGGCTGCCGCGGCACGGGGCGAGCTGCCCCGTCGGCATCGCGGTCAGCTGCAGCGCGGACCGTCAGGTGCTCGGCAAGATCACCCGGGACGGAGTGTTCCTCGAGCAGCTCGAGACGGACCCCGCGCGCTTTCTGCCCGACGCGACGCACGCCGAGCTGGGCTCGGAGGTCGTGTGTGTGAACCTCGACCGACCGATGGCCGAGGTGCGCGCGGAGCTGTCCAAGCATCCCATCCGCACGCGGCTCTCGCTCACCGGGACGCTGATCGTGGCGCGCGACATCGCGCACGCGAAGCTGAAGGAGCGGTTGGATCGCGGCGAGGGTCTTCCCGCGTATTTCCGCGAGCACTGCGTCTACTACGCCGGGCCCGCCAAGACCCCGGACGGGATGCCTTCGGGCGCGTTCGGCCCGACGACGGCGGGTCGGATGGACTCGTACGTCGAGGCGTTCCAGGCCCAAGGAGGCAGCCTCGTGATGCTCGCGAAGGGCAACCGGAGCCGCGCGGTGACCGAGGCGTGCAAGGCGCACGGGGGCTTCTACCTGGGGTCGATCGGCGGCCCGGCGGCGCGGCTCGCGCAGGACTGCATCCGCAAGGTCGAGGTCCTCGACTTCCCCGAGCTCGGCATGGAGGCGGTCTGGAAGATCGAGGTCGTCGACTTCCCGGCGTTCATCATCGTGGACGACAAGGGCAATGACTTCTTCGCCGGGATCTCCGGACCGCCGAGCGGCAAGGGGCTACCCATCGCGGGCTGAGGGCCCGTCACGCGGTGCGCTCGATGCAGGGCGCGCGCGGACGAACGCGAGCTGGCGCTTCCGGGCACGGCGGGGGTTTGCTACGTTGCGCGCCGCCCATGACTGGCCCCGCCTCGTTTCATCGTCTGTTCATCGCCAACCGGGGTGAGGTCGCCGCGCGCATCGCCCGCGCCTGCGACAAGCTCGGCATCGTGCCGGTCTTCGGGGTCTCGGAGGCCGACCGCGGCGCGCCGTACCTCGAAGGGCGCGAGTCGGTGCTCCTCGGCCCGGGCCGCTCGGCGCTGAGCTACCTCGACCTCACCCGGGTCGTGCAGGCGGCCAAGCAATCGCGGTGCAGCGCGCTGCATCCAGGTTGGGGCTTCCTCAGCGAGAACCCTGCGCTCGCGGCCCTGTGCGAGCAGCACGGCATCACGTTCGTCGGTCCCTCGGCGGCCGTCATGGCGCTGATGGGCCGCAAGACGCCCGCGAAGCAGGCGATGAAGCGCGCGGGCCTCACGCTGATCCCGGGCAGCGATGGTGTGCTCGCCGACGCGGACGCGGCCGTCGAGGCCGCCGAGCGGACCGGGTATCCGGTGCTGTTCAAGGCGGAGAGCGGAGGCGGCGGACGCGGCATGCGGATCGCGCGCCGCGCGGAGGAGGTCAGGACCGCGTTCGAGGACGCGCGCGCCGAGGCCACCGCCGCGTTCGGCGACCCGAGGGTCTACATGGAGAAGCTCCTCGAGGGGGGCCGCCACGTCGAGATCCAGCTCATGGCCGACCGGTTCGGTCAGGTCGTGCACGTCGGTGAGCGCGACTGCACCGTGCAGCGCAACCACCAGAAGCTGATCGAGGAGTCGCCGTCCCCGGTGCTCGCCCCGGCCGAGCGCGAGCGAACCCTGGAGGCCGCGGTCCGCGCCGCGGCGAGCATCGGCTACGTCGGCGCCGGCACCATGGAATTCCTGCTCGACGAGGGCGGGACGCTGCGCTACATGGAGATGAACACCCGGCTGCAGGTCGAGCACCCGGTCAGCGAGATGCGCAGCGGCCTCGACCTGATGGTGGAGATGATCCGCGTGGCCGCGGGCCATCGACTCTCGGTCGCGCAGCAGGACGCGCAGCTCCGCGGGCACGCCATCGAGTGCCGGATCAACGCGGAGGATCCGAGCCAGGGGTTCAAGCCCTGCCCGGGCACCCTCACCCGCTTCGAGCTGCCCGACCTCGAGGGCGGCGCGGTCCGCGTCGACACCCACGTGGCCTCCGGCTACGTCGTGCCGCCGTTCTACGATTCGTTGCTCTGCAAGGTCATCGTGCACGCCGACACCCGGGAGGACGCCATCGCGCGCATGCGCCGCGCGCTCTCCTCGATGGTCATCGAGGGCGTCGAGACCACCATCCCGCTGCACCTGGCCGTGCTCGCGTCGGACGAGTTCGGCGCGAGCCGTCACGACACCCGCCGCATCCCCGGCTGGCCGCCCGCCTGAAGACGAGAACCGAATGGCCCACGTCCCGCTTTTCCCCATCGGCACACCCCGCTCGCAGGTCGTCGACGACCGGACCTTCGACGAGCACCGCCGCGCGGTGCACGCGAAGGAGGAGGTGCTGCGCGCGAGGCGCAAGGAGGTCGAGGCCGGATGGGGCCCCAAGTACGTCGACCGCGTCCACGAGAAGGGCAAGCTCACGTCCCGCGAGCGTCTCGCCCAGCTCGTCGATCCGGGGTCGCGGGCCTTCGAGATCGGCACCTTCGTCAACTACGGCGTGCAGTTCGAGAAGCTGACCTCGCCCGCCGCAGGAGTGGTCACGGCCTTCGCCCGGATCGAAGGCCGGTGGTGCATCGTCATCGCCAACGACAACACCGTCGCCAGTGGGTCCTGGTGGCCGCGCTCTCCGGAGAAGATCCAGCGGGCCCAGGGGATCGCGCTGCGCCTGAAGCTGCCGACGATCTACCTCGTGGACTGCAGCGGGCTCTTCCTGCCCGAGCAGAGCAAGAGCTTCCCCGGGGTGCACGGCGCGGGGCACATCTTCAAGAAGAACGCGATGCTCAGCGCCGGCGGCGTGCCGCAGATCGCAGGCGTGTTCGGGGACTGCATCGCCGGCGGCGGCTATCAGCCGATCATCAGCGACCGCGTCTACATGACCGAGCAGGCGTACATGGTCATCGCCGGCGCCGCGCTCATCAAGGGCGCCAAGAGTCAGAAGCTGACCTCGCTCGACATCGGCGGTCCCGAGGTGCACGTCCACGCGAGCGGGTGCGCCGACGTCCGCGTGCCGGACGACGAGACGCTCCTCGCGTGCATCCGCGCGGAGATCCGCCGCCTCCCGAGCAGCGCCGCGGACTACTACCGGGGCGGTGCCGGCGCGGTCGAGCCCGCCCTCCCCGCGCACGAGCTCGCGGGGATCCTGCCCGCGGACCACCGCGAGGGATACGACGCCATGCAGGTCCTCGCGCGGCTCTGCGACCAGAGCCTGTTCTGGGAGTGCATGCCCGACGTCGGCGAGGAGATCGTCTGCGGCGTCGGCCGCGTCGGCGGGCTCTACGCCGGGTTCGTCATCAACCGGCAGGGCCTGGTCGGAGACCCCGACCACCCCGACGAGCAGCGACCGGCCGCCATCCTCTACCGCGGGGGCATCGCGAAGATCGCGGCGTTCTCCCGGGCATGCAACGCGGACGGCATCCCGCTCGTGTGGCTGCAGGACATCTCCGGCTTCGACATCGGTGAGCAGGCCGAGCGGCAGGGTCTGCTCGCGTACGGCTCGAGCCTCATCTACACGAACAGCACGAACGACGTCCCCATGTTCACGGTGCTGCTCCGCAAGGCGAGCGGCGCGGGCTACTACGCGATGAGCGGCATGCCCTACGAGCCGGTGATCCAGCTCGCCACGACCCTCTCGAGGCTGAGCGTGATGGAGGGCCGGACGCTGGCCATCGCCACGTACAACACGCGCCTCGACGACGACTTCCAGATCGTCGCGAAGGACGACGCGGAGCGCGCCGAGATCGAGGCGGGGATGCGGCGCGTGGAGCAGCGCATCGAAGCGGACATGGACCCCTTCGTCGCCGCGCGTCAGATGGACACCGACGAGATCGTGGAGCTCGGAGAGCTGCGCAGCTGGCTCGAGGTGCTGATCGAGAGCGCCTATCAGGCGACGGGCCATCGCCGCATCAAGAACCCGCGGATCTGGAGCCTGCATGACCTCGCGGAGCTGACCGGAGGCCTCCGATGAGCGCGCATGATGGCCGACGCCACGCGCAGGAGCTGGTGCTGAACGTCCGGCACGAGGGCGGGCATTCGACGCTGATGGCGCCCCGGCCGGGGCTCTACCGCGGCGCGCCCGCGCCGGACACGGTGCTCGCGCCCGGGATGATCGCGGGCGAGCTCGAGGTGCTCGGCGTGCGGTTCCGGCTGCTCGTGCCGCACGGCGCGCACGGCGCGGTCCTCGCGGTCGGCCACGAACCGGGCAGCGGCACCAAGGCCCGGCGGCTCGCGCGGCGCCCGGTCGCCGCCGGCGACGCGCTCGTCGTGCTCGACCCGGCGAGACAGGCCGGGGCGTCCTCGGGCGCGCTCGCCGAGTCGGCCCAGGGCGATGCCGCAGGGCTCGCCTTCCGCGCCCCGATGGGCGGGCGCTACTACGCACGCCCGAGCCCTCAGGCCGCGGCGTTCGTCGAGGTCGGAGACATCCTCGAGGCCGGCCGAACCATCGCGCTGCTCGAGGTCATGAAGACGTTCCACCGCGTGCAGTACGGCGGCTCGGCGATGCCGGAGCGCGCCCGCGTCCTGGCCATCGTCCCGAGAGACGGCGACGACGTCGGCGCGTCGGACGCCTTGCTGCGCCTCGAACCCGCCTGAACGGGACCGCCCGCGCGGGCGGTCAGCGGGCGCGCACGAGGTGCAGCAGGTCGCCCGTCCCTTCGGGGGCGGCGAGCGCGCTGAGGGCGGCCTGCACGCAGCGCTCTTCCGCGCTCCCGGAGAGCACGCCCTCGAGCGTGAGCGCCACCGGGCCCGGAGCGGTCCAGCGCGCGCGCACGAGGACCCGGGGCACCGGCGCGCAGGCCAGGATGTCGTCTCGATGGGCATCGAGCTCGGCACGCACGGGGGCCTCGAACGAAGGCGAGGTCACGCTCGCGGCCGGCCCCGGTGACGCTGGAGATACCCCGGGCGCGTCGGCAACGACGAGGGGCGAAGGTTCGGTCGCCCGGTCCGAGCCGTCGGGACGCGCGGCCTCGGCCAGCGCCTGCTCGCCCGACGGGCTTGCACCCTCGGCTTCGTCGGGGGTTGAGCCGGAGTTCGGGTCGGCGGGCATGCCCGCGAGGCGAACCTGCACGCAGCGCGGCTCGTTGCCGCCCGTGGTGCACGCGATGGCCGCTTGCCGCCCGCACCCGCGCGCGACCCAGACCGCCCCGCTCTGCGGTGTCAGCTCGATGTCCGGGCACGAGAGGACCGTGCGTGCTCGATCGCGGGCCTGGGCTTGGCCCTCCCAGGCGCCGCACCCCGACGAGCCCAGGGCCGCGAAGAGGAGCGCGCCGGCGCGGAGATCGAACGTCATGGGGGCGTGCTCGTTCAGGAGGTGCGGCGCGTCTGATTGATGCGGCGGACCAGGGGCACCACCAGGCGGCTCGGCGCGACCGAGGCGAGCGTCGCCCCGAGCCGGTTGACCACGCCGGGCACGACCACGATCTGCCCCGCGGCATACCCGTCGAGGCCTCGACGGACGACCTCCGCGGCCTCCATCACGAGGCCGCGCTGCGCGGGGGCGATCTCGATCTTCGCCCGGGCCTGGAAGCCCGTCTCCACGGGACCCGAGCAGAGCACGCTGACGCGCACCCCCGTGCCAGCGAGCTCCTCGGCCGTCGCCTCGCCGAAGCTGCGGACGAACGCCTTGGTCGCGCCGTAGACGGCGAACATGGGCGTCGGCTGGAACGAGGCCGTGGAGGCCACGAGAAGCAGACCGCCCCGACCACGGGCCGCCATGCCTCGCGCGAAATGATGGCTCAGCGCCACGAGCGCCTCGACGTTGAGCCGGACCATCTGCGTCTGCGACTCGGCGGACTCGTCGAGGAAGGGCCCCCACGTGCCGAATCCCGCGTTCGCGACGAGGTGGTCGATCTCGAGGCCGAGCGCGTCGACGCCCTCGGTCAGCTCCGCGACCCCCTCGGGCCGCGCGAGGTCCGCGACCACGACGCGGGTCTGAACGCCCTGCGACGCACCGAGCTGCGCGGCGAGTGCCACCAAGGAATCGCGGGAGCGGGCCGTCAGGACGAGGTGACTTCCGCGCGCCGCGAGCTGCCTGGCGAACTGCTCCCCGAGCCCGGAACTCGCGCCGGTCACGAGGGTCCATCGATCACGGAAGAGGTCGGTCATGGGCTTCTCGGGGTCGAGACCGTACCACGGGGCAGCGCATCCGAGGCCGGACGCACCAGAGGCGGCGCGTGCGGGGCCGAGAGGAGCTCCGTTGGCGACGAGCACGTCGTCGGCACCGCACATCAGCTGCGCGAGCAAGAAGGGTTCACGCTCGACGAGGGCGATCAGCGCATCCTCGTCGGCCTCGAGGTGGTGCCGACGCGTGCTCTGGCGAAGGTGTGCGGTGAACGATGTCGTGTCCTCGCGGATCGCGCGCGAGACGACGTGAGGTTCGTCGTTCACGGCGAGGATCTCGTCTGCGATCTGCACCGCCCAGCGCGTGCCGCTGCGGCCGACGCCGAGCACGAAGACGTGGCGCGCCCCGAGGAAGCCTGCTCGTGGACGGGTGATGGCCTCGGCCTTCCATCGGGAGCGGTCCGCGAGGAACGCGTCGAGCGGCACCGAGGGACAGAAGGTCGCATGGAATTCGAGGTCACGACGGCGTGCGACGAGGGGGCGAAGGGGCGACGGCGAAGTGTCTCGCACCGCCCCCGAGATCCGGCTGTGCTCGAGGAGGAAGGCGACGACCTCCAGCGCCGAGGCTGGCGTGAAGCGCTCGAGCAGCCAGTCCTCCAGCGCGTGGCGTTCATGCAGGACGCGGAGGAAGTCGCGCCGCACGACGGCATTGCGATGGAAGGCGGAGAAGCCCCGGGACTTCGCGGCGTCCGGGCGCGCGTCGAGCCGCGACGCTCGACCATGCATCCATGACGCTCGAAGAGCAGCACGGAGCGCATCGGCATCGAACGAGACGAACCTCGCCCCGCGGGAGCAAGGCCTCGGCAGCGCTGGGCAGCATGGTGCGACAGGGCACCTCGCCCCTCAGCGCCCGCGCGTGGTCCCCGCCGTGCGTGGTAGCCTCGGCCCGTGCAGCGCCCCGCGTCCTCTGCATGGCTCTTCGGAAGAGCCCCCGACCTCGCCCTCGGGGCAGGCGGGCTCTGGCTCCTGTTTCTCGCGGTCGTCGCGGTGGTGGGCCGCGGCGCGCTGCTCGACCCGACGGGGGCTGCGGCGCTCGCGCTGATCGTCGGAGGGCCGCACTACGGCGCGACGTTGCTGCGTGCCTACGGGTCGGCCGAGGCCCGGGCGCGTCACCGCGGGATCGGGACCCACGCGACGGTCGCGCTCGGGCTCTTGCTGCTGGCCTCGCTCCGCGTACCGGCGATCGGTGCGGCCCTCGTGACCCTCTACTTCGCCTGGGTGCCATGGCACTACTCGGCCCAGTGCTACGGCGTGACCCGGATCTTCCTGGCGCGGCAAGGCGTGAAGGTCGACGACCTGTCGAGGCGGGCGCTCCACGCGTCGTTCGTCGCGAGCGCGGCGCTGGCCATGGCCTCGACGCAGACCGAGCGGGCCGGCCGGCCCGACGTGGCCACCGCCGACCGCTTCGCCCCGTTCACGCTGGAAGTGCCCATCGACGTCGGCGTGCCCATCGTGATGGTCCTGGCGGCCGTGATGATCGCCGCGCTCGTCGTCGCCGCGCTTCGCCTCCGCGCCGCGGGCGCGTCCCCCGCCTCGCTGCTTCCGGCGGCGCTGCTCGCGGTGACGCACCTGACGTGGTTCGCGCTGCCGATCGTCGCCATCCGCGCCGGTGCGCTCCAGACGCTCGTGCCCTTCGGCTCGGGTTCTCGACGCGACGTGTTCACCGTCATCGCGCTCACCCACGCGGCCCAGCACCTCTGGGTCGCGCTGCATCACGCGCGCAAGAACGACGATGAGCCGCTCGCCCGCCATGCGCTCCGGGCGACGGCGGCCGGGGCGCTCGTGTGGTGCATCCCCTCGCTGGTGCTCGGGCCGCCGTTCACCGCGCTCTCCCACGACCTCGGCCTTTCGGTGCTCATCGCGGCAGCGGTGAACGTTCATCACTTCGCCCTCGACGGCGTCGTCTGGAAGCTGAGGGATCCGCGGAACTCGGCGCTGGTGCGCGACGCCCAGACCTCGGTCCCGACGGACCCCGGCGCACCGCGGCGGCCATGGCCTCACGCACCCTGGGTTCTCGCGGGCGCGGCCGCGCTCGCGGTGCAGCTCCTCACGCTCGCCGTCGGCTCCGAGGTCTCCGCCGCCGCCACCACGGGGGACGGCGTGCACCTCGAGCGCATGGCCGTCGCCGCGCGCTGGCTCGGGCGGGACGGGCCCCGTCTGCGCGCCCAGCTCGCCGCGTCACGCCTGGCCGAGGGACGCTGTCGAGAAGCCGCCGACGCGGTCGCTGGCATGCCCGCCGACTGGCCGATCGAGCCGGCGCTGCGGGCGGCCATCCACGATTGTCCGACCGCGCACGCGGAACCGCAGGCGCGGCTCGAGAACGCCCACGCGCGCCGCCGCCCTTGACCTCGAACACGCGTACGCCCGTCGCTGCCGCCGCACGCGCGCTCGCCGCGGCGCTGGCGTTCGCCGTTCCCGCCGGGGCCTACGCCGCCTACGTCCGTGGCGTGTTCTACGACGTGGGCGCGCCGTTCAACGACACCGGACTCTTCGCGCAGACGCTCCACCACGGAGACCCATTTCTCTCGGTCCCGGCTCTGCACTTCGGAGCCCCCGCGTCGTTCTTCGGCATCCATCTCTCGCCCGCGCTCTGGGTGCCCGCCGCCGCGAGCTGGGTGCTTCCGTGCTCGGCACCGGACTTCTTCGCGCTGTTCCATGGTGCGACGACTGGCGCGCTCGCCCTCGCGGTGTTCGTGCTGTGCCGACGTTCGCTGTCCGCCCCATGGCCGCTGGCGCTCGTCTGTGCGTGGTGCGCTGCCTTCTCCGGGGTGGTCGTCCGCGCGGCCTGGAACGCCCACTTCGAGGTGCTGATCGGGGCGCCGATCGCGGGCCTCGTCGTGGCCCTCGGCGCCCGCCGCCCGGCCGTCGTGGCGGGTCTTTGCGCCGTGCTCGTCACGCTGCGAGAGGACGCGCCGCTGCACGCGGCCTTCACGCTCTCGACCCTGCTCGTGGTGCCCGGAACGAGCCGCATCGACAGGGCCGAGGGCTGGCGGACCGTCCGGGTGCTGGTCGGGCTCGGAGCGCTCGCGTTCGCCGTGCGCGCCGCCTTCTTCCCCTCGCATTCGGTCTTCCAGCTCGTGTACTCCGGTGCGCCTGCGTGGGCGCACCTCGACGGGCCCGCCATCGCCGACCGTGTCGCGTTCTTCGTGCGCGAGCGCGGCGACATCGCCGCGGTCTGGGGCGTCTTGCTCGTGTCCGCCGTCCTCCTCCGCTCGCCGTGGCTCGCGGCCCCCGTGCTGGCCGCGCTGCCATGGCTGTCGCTCCAACTCGCGGCGGCCTACCCCCCCGTCGCCCGCCTCGACCTTCACTACGGGTTCCCGTTCGTCGTGCCGGCCCTCGCGCCCGTCCTCGCGGCCGCGTGCGACCCGAGCCCGCGGAGCCTCCCGCGCCTCCGCGCGCTGCAACTCACGGTGCTCGTCCTCGGTGCCCTCTCGTGGAATCCGCTGCCGACGGCGGCCTTCGTGATGCGCCCCGGCACGCACGCGTTCGGCGTGCTGCCGGACCGTCTCCAGGTGGCCCGAACCGAAGCCTTCCTCGATCGGATGGCCGCGCGCGCGCGCGCAGGCTCGAAGGTCTGCGCGACCGACGCGGTGCTGTCCCTCCGCGAGGCCCTGGTCGACCGTTCAGCCCGGGTGCGCGCGCTCGACCCTCCTGCGGACTGCGCTTGGATCGTGTCGTTCCGCACGGACCGCGAAGCGAGCGCCGTGCGAACGAGCCTCGCGCGCACCAGACCGCTCGTCCGGTGCTCGGTGCCGGGCACCGCCCTCGTCGTCCACGCGCCGGCGTGCATCGAAGCGGCGCTGTGATTCCACGTGCATCGCGCCGTGGGTTGGCGCCCCGCGGAGCTCAGAGACCGCAGCGCGCTTCGCACCACGCCCACAGGCGCGAGGCCACGGCGCGGTCGTGAACGAGCGGCGCCGGGGTGGCCTCCCGGCAGCGCGCGAAGTAGCGCCCGGTCACCCCGCGGAGCGCGGGGCTCGTCGCCAGGTGCACGCTCGTCTCGGCGCCCTGCTCGGGGGTCTTCAGGAACCAGGTCGCGAGCGGCTGGAGCGTGCGCAAGAACGGGTTGTCCCGCGTGACCTCCGTCGCGACCGACCCGGGATGGAGGGCGTTCGACGTGATGTCCGGCACCCGTCGCGCGAGCTCGTTCGAGAAGAGGATCTGAGCGAGCTTGCTGCGCGCATACGCCTCGAGCCCCGGCTCGCCCTCTCGACCCTCGAGCGCGTCGAAGTCGAAGCGCGCACCGCGGCTCGCCGCCCGGACCCCGAGGACGTTCAGCACGTGGACAGCGCGTCCAGCCACGGAGGTCGTCGCCCCGGCCTGCGCGTGCAGACGTGAACTCACGTGCACGATGCGCCGGTCCCCGTCCGTCTCCCGGAGCCGCGGCAGGAGCCGATGCGTCAGCAGGAACGGCGCGAGAAGATTCACCGCGATCGTGTCCTCGAAGCCGTCCTTCGACCGGCGAAGCTCCGGGTGCCACACCCCCGCGTTGTGGATGACGACGTGCAGCGGTTCCCCCCGCGCGAGCACGTCGTCGGCCAGGCGACGCACGTCGTCGAGCGACGAAAAATCAGCTCGAAACGAGGCGACATCCCCGCCGAGAGCCGAGATGGCCCGCGTCGCACGCGCGAGCTTCTCGGAATCGCGTCCCACGAGGCGCAGCCGTAATCCACGGCGTGCGAGCGCTTCCGCGGTCGCGAGCCCGATGCCCCCGCTCGCCCCGGTCACCAGCGCGACCCGGCCCCTGGCGGCGCCCGTCGACGTCATGCGGCGTCTCCCGCGTGGACGGCCCCACGGCCGGGGGGATCTGCATCGCCCTCGCTCGGCCCGGGCGACGGTGCGATCTCGTGGTGGAACTCGCACGCCGCATCGCCCTTGCTGAGCAACCGTTCGAGCGGAACGAGCCGGTACGTCGGATTCAAGGCGCGGAACGTCTCGGTCTCGAGCGCGTGGACGAGCTCGGTGCAGATCCTCGGCTCGCCCTTCGCGATCTCCGCGAAGGGACATGCGGTCTCGTGCTTGACCGCGCACGTCGGCTCGGCACGCACCCAGTGGCCCGTCACCCCCAGGACGCGGTCCTCCCAGTCCTGCAGCTGTCCGAGGCTCGCCATGTCGTGGACGTCGACCTGGAACGCCCGCGCGAGGCGCGGCGCCCGCCATCGCGCCCACCGACGCGCGAGTTCGATCATCGCGTTCAGCGCAGAGTCGCGGCCGGTCCAGCGCGTCTCCGCGGCCGCGCCGCGGAGCGCCATTTTCATGGCTGCGACACAGCGCGCCCGCCACACCGGATCGTGCTCGGCCCGTTCCACGACACGGAACAGGACTTCCTCGACATCGTCTCGCAGGTGTTCCACCGTCGCCGCAGCGTGCACGTGGGTCGCCCTCCCCGCCAAGCCCCGACGGGCTGCTTCTTCGCGCCGGAGCTTCCGAGCCACGGCGCGCCCGCATCGGCCGACCCGCTTCTCGCGCAGCTCGCCACGGCGGCCGCGGCACGCGACGCCGCGATGGCACCGGCCTGGCGGCGGCGCCACGGCGTCGTGCACACCCCGGAGGCCGTCGCCACCCACATCGTGGCCCGGGTGGACGAAGCGCTCCGGACCGTGCTGGGCCTCGAAGGCGGCGTCGGCGATCCCCGGGTCGTGCTCGTGGACCCGGCGACGGGCCCCGGGGTCTTCCTCGGCGCGGCGATGACCCACGCGCGCCTCGGCACGGCCCCCCGCGCCGCGGTCGGTCTCGATCTCGACGCGGACGCCCTCCCGCGAGCCCACGCGGTGCTCGGCCCGGCCGCGGTCGCCCGAGGCTGGCCCCTGACGCTGGTCTGCGGCGACGCCCTCGCGTCGTTCGCACCCTGTCCAGCGCTCGAAGACCACGACGTCGCGCGGGTCGTGCTCGGAAATCCGCCTTGGGCATCGCGCAGTGCGCAGGGCGACGGATCACCGAGCCATGCGTGGCTCGACGACTTCCGGCGAGGCGCCGACGGGGAGCCCCTCGGCGAGCGGAAGATCGGCGTGCTGAGCGACGACTACGTGCGCTTCCTGCGCTGGGGCGCGGAGCTCGTGCGCACCGCGACACGGGGCGGCGTCCTCGCGATGGTCACGAACGGCAGCTACCTGGACGGACCGGTGCATCGCGGGATGCGCGCCGCGCTGCGACGGTGGTTCGACAGGCTCGATGTCATCGATCTCGGGGGCTCGGCGCTCATCGCGCGGGACGGACAGCCCGATGAGAACGTCTTCGGCGTCAGGCCCTCGGCCGCCATCCTGGTCGCGGTCCGACGCCCGGGACCGGAGCCCCGCCAAGGGCACCTCCACACGGTGCGTGTCCGGGGCCACCGGGACGACAAGCTCGCGTGGCTGAGCGCGGCCCCCACGTCGCTCCGCGCGACGCCGGCGGCGCCCGAGGCGCGGTGGGCCGATGCGCCGAGGATCGCAGCGCCCGACTATGCAGGCTGGCCCTCGCTCGCGGACTGGATGCCGTTCCATCGCGAAGGGCTCCAGAGCAACCGCGACCCGCTCGTCGTCGCGGACGATCTGGACGCGCTCCGGGCGCGGTTGACGGCGTTCGCGGAGGGGCGCGCGCCCCTCCGTTCGACCGCGCACTGGTCGGAGCCCGCGGGTCGGGCGCTGGCGCGTGGGCTGCTCGAGACGCGAGGCGCCCTCGAGGCGTCGGTCGTCCCGCTCGCGTACCGGCCGCTCGACACGCGCATGGCCCTCGTGCATCCGGGCCTCTGCCACCGTCCTCGACCGGAGCTCGCCGCGGCCGTCGCGCGTTCCCGGTGGACCCTCGTCTCGACGCGCAAGGACCGCGGGGAGCGGGCGTGGACCCATTTCGGCGCCACCCTCGAAATTCCAGACAATTGCTGGCTTTCCACGCGTTCGAGCTGCCGGACCCGCGCGTTCCCCCTTCTCGGCCCGGACGGGCAGCCCAACCTCGGCGCGGAGCTCGCGGCGCGGGCAGAGCACGCGCTCGGTCACCCCCTCGACGCCGAGGCCTTCGGCGCGTGGGCGCTCGCGTGGATGGCGAGCGCTTCGTATCGGACCACTTTCGACCATGCGCTCCGCGAGGCCCCCCCACGCATCCCGGTCCCGTGGAGCGCCGAGGCCCTCGCCGAGGGCGCCCGCGCGGGCATCGCGATCGTCCGCGCGCTGCTCGATCCCCCCACGCGTTCCTTCGATGGCGTGCTCGATCTGGAGGCCCCCGAGGGTCCGCTGCGGGTCGAGGGCGCCTCGATCCGCCGTGGCCGTGAGGTCGTCGCCCGCGACGTGCCCCCCGATGCTCTGGGCCTGATCCTCGGGCACCATGCGCCCGTCCTCGGATGGCTCGCGGCGCACCCTCGAGACGCCGCGGGCTTCGCGACCGTCGTCGACCGCGCCGTCGCGGTCGCCCGCTCGCTCGCGGACGCAGAGCGGGTGGTAGGCCCATGGGTGAAAGCGCGGAGCGCTGGACCGACCCCGCGAGGCGCTTGAAGGGACCCCCGACCCGGCGGGGACGCGCCGTCAGGCCGCCGAGGCCTTCCCGCGGCGGCGCGCCGACGGTACCATGCGCCGGATGAAGGCCCGCTTGGTCACCGCCGTCCTGCTCGGTTCCGCCCTCGGCTGCAGCGCCGACACGGGAGGAGGTGCCGTCGCCCTGCGCGATCCGCTCGGCCTGGTCGACGACGTCTTCGCGTCGGGCAACCCGCTTCGGCTCTACGTGCTGCCGGGCGATGGCTACGCCTGCGACCCGACGACCGGCCGCGTGTCGCCCGAGGTCCAGGACCTCGCGGTCGGTGCCCTTCCCGACGCCGTCGTCGACGTGAGCCTCACGCAGGACGAGCTCGGCGGCCGGGACGTGTCGGTCCCGGTCGGTGCGTGGACGGTGCTGGTCCGGGGCAAGGGCACGGACGTCGCGAGCGGCCGGATGGGCGTGCCGATCGCCACCGGATGCGCGTCGACCTCGGTGGGCAACGGGGAGACGGTCGAGGTCCGCGTCACGCTCGCTCCGGTCGTCGGCATGGGCCTCTGCGCCGATGGGATCCTGAGCCCGGACGAGCAGTGCGAGCCGTCGATGGGGGCCCCCGAATGCGGGATGGACTGCCGGACGGTCGCCGAAGCGGTGAACTCGACGCTCGACGGGGCCCAGTCGACGCCCCGGGCAGCGGCACGCCCCGGGCAGAACGTCGCCGTGGTGTGGGGCCTCGACATGGGAAGCTTCGGGGTCGGTCTCCGCTACCTCGACCCGTCGGGGCGCCCTACCCTTCGCGGTCCGCAGGCGGTCGACACCACGTTCGACCTCTCCTCGCTCGCCCCGCTCCCCGGTTCACAGCAGGAGCCGAGCCTCGCGGTGGCCGCGGACGGCCGGGTGGGCATCGCCCTCTGGGACCTCACCCCGGCCGGGGCGGGCGACGTCAAGGTGGGCTTCTTCGGCGGGAGCGGCATGGCCCTCGGGGCGACCCGCCCGGCGCGCACCGATGCCGCGGGCCTGCAGCAGGCCCCGTCGATCGCGTTCTCGAGCGATGGTCGCGCGATGGTCGTGTTCCAGGACTCCCGCTCCGCGACCGGTCTGTCGGGCCGGGTCTTCGACGCCACGGGGACGGTGGTGGGCGACGAGGCGTTCGAGGTCGGCACCGGGCAGACCAGCGGCACCGCCCCGCAGGTCGCAGCGGCCGGCAGCGGATTCGTCGTGGCGTTCGTCGCGGGTGACAACATCCACGCGCAGCGCTTCGGCGCCGACGGCAGCCCGACCGACGCCGCGGCCATCCCGGTCGATGCGGCCGGCAGCGCCCGCTCGGCGCCCGCCCTCGCGGCGCTCACGGACGGTTCGTTCCTCGTCGCGTACACCGAGCAGAACGCGATGGGCGACGGCATGGGCAGCGGCATCCGCGCCCGGATCTTCCCGGCGACGGGCATGCCCACGGACGCGGCGTTCCTGGTGAACTCGACCGTGGCCGGAGACCAGTCGCAACCCTCGGTGGCGGCGGCCGGGTCTCGATTCCTCGTGGCGTTCTCCAGCAACGGGAGCGTTCGCGGCGCCATCGTGTCGGCAGGCGGCGATCCGTCCCTGAACCGGGAGCGGCCCCCCACGCTGGGCGACTTCGAGGTCGCCCCGTCGGGCGCCACCGCGCCGAGCGCCACCGTCGTCGGAACCGGGGCGACGCAGGCGTGGTGGATCGCGTACCAGGCCCCCGGCGCCGGAGGACTGCCCGACGTGTTCGCCCGACGGATCGCCCTCTGAGCGACGGAACCCCTCGATTTCCAGAAGATCGGGCCTTTCGCGTGTCGACGATGGCCGGCGATGGCCGGCGCCGCCGCCCCGCCGCGCCCTTGCTGGCTTGACCCCCCTCCGGCGGATGGATAGAAGGAGTCGCGCGTTCGCGCCTCTTTCGCTTGACGACGTCGTCCCAGCCCTCCGCCGGTCGCACCGGTCCGCGCCTCGACGCGGCCCGGCTGGGGAAGCGCGTCACCGTGGCGCTCTACTTCGCCCTCGTGGTTCACGTCGTCGGCGCCGGCTTCGTGTCGGTCGTCCCTCAGGTCTTCTGGCCCGAGCGATCGGCATCGCCCAGCGACCTGCGCGCGGATGGACCTGCCGGGTGCCGCGTCGCCCTCGTGGCCTTGCAGGCCGAGCTGATGGAGCAGACGGCACGCGACACGGCGGCCGAATCACCCCGCGCACCGCACGCCTGGCTCGAAGGCTGGGATGCGCGGTATCGTTCCCTCGCGTCGCCGTGTGGCGATGTCGCTGGATATTCGCTCCTGGCCCGTCTTCGGTACGCGGTCGAAGAGCATCTGTCACGATTCGAGGCCGAAGTGGCGCCCCGCGCGAGTGAATCGCGGCGCGCGCTCGAGGCCGAAGGCCACTGAACATCATCATGAACGCTGATCTGAACGCCCCCTCCGCCGCGGACACCCCGCCGACCTTCGACACCCTTCCGCTCACGCCGGAGGTCCGACGCGCCATCGACGAGATGGGGTTCAGGAGTCCCACCCCCGTGCAGCTCGCGGCGTACGAGCCCGCGGCGGCCGGTTCCGACCTGATCGTCCAGGCCCGGACCGGCACCGGCAAGACCGCCGCGTTCGGTCTTCCGCTCGTGGACCGGCGCGTCCGTTCCGACGCCGGGCAGCAGGTGCTCATCCTGGCCCCGACCCGGGAGCTCGCGCTGCAGAGCGCGCGCGAGATCGAGCGCCTCGGGCAGCACCGTGGCATCCGGGTCGTGCCGGTGTACGGCGGCGCGCCGATGGAGAAGCAGGTGCGCGAGCTGGAGGGCGGCGCTCAGATCGTCTCCGGCACGCCCGGGCGCGTGCTGGACCACCTGCGCCGCGGCACGCTGCGCGGCGAGGACATCCGGGTGCTCGTGCTCGACGAGGCCGACGAGATGCTCTCGATGGGCTTCGCCAAGGAGCTCAACGCCATCGTCGAACTCCTGCCCAAGTCCCGGCAGACGATGCTGTTCAGCGCGACCATGGACGACGCGGTGCTGCGCCTCGCGGGTCGCTTCCTCAAGGATCCGGTCAGCATCGCGCTGTCGAGCGATGCCGTCGGCGCGCTGACGATCACGCACTACGTCTACATGCTCTCGGGCATCGGCAAGAGCCGTGACCTGATCCGCATCCTCGAGTCGGAGGACCCGGAGAGCGCCATCATCTTCTGCAACACGAAGGCCGTGACCGAACAGGTCGCCGCCGAGCTGCAGCAGGCCGGGTTCCAGGCCGACTGGCTGAACGGGGACCTGCCGCAATCGGACCGCGAGAAGGTGCTCGCGGCGACGCGGAAGGGCGAGCTCCGCTACCTCGTTGCCACGGACGTGGCGGCGCGCGGCATCGACATCTCGCACCTGACCCACGTCATCAACTACGACTTCCCCGAGCAGATCGAAGCCTACGTCCATCGCACGGGCCGCACGGGCCGTGCCGGAAAGACGGGCACCGCGATCTCGCTCGTGCTGCCGCAGGACCTCGGCTCGCTCTACTACGTCCGGCTCTCGTACAAGATCTTCCCGATCGAACGGACGCTCCCGAGCGTCGGCGAGCTGAAGACGCGCAAGGAACTCGACCGGATCGACCTGCTGCGCGACGCGTTCGCAGAGCGGAGCGGCCCCACGGGTCCCGGCGCGGATGACCTCGCGATCGCCCGCCGACTGCTGGTGCACGACGATGGGGAGCGCATCGTCGCGGGGCTGCTCCACGCGTTCTTCGGAGGGACCCGCACCTCGGAGGATGTGGACGAGCAAGCGAGCGCCGCGCGGCGCGCACGCGCGGCCAAGCCCGTGGCGGAGGCGCCCGCAGCCGAGGCCCCCAAGTCGACGGCGCGAACGCCCGTCGCCCGTCGGCCCGAGCCCCGACGCGAAACCCCGGCACCGCGGGTCGAAGCCCAGCCGCCGCGGGTCGAAGCCCAGCCGCCGCGGGTCGAAGCCCAGCCGCAGGCCAGCGAGGAGACCGCAGGGGAGCGCGGACCCCGTCGTCGACGGCGGGAGCGCGACGGCGAGGCGGCGACCGGCGACGCTTCGGCGCGCCTGGACGGTGATCTCGCGCGGCCCGCTTCGGAGAGCGCCGGCGAGCCCTCGGGCGTGGCCGACGCCGCCACGGCGACGCCTCGACCCGCGCCCCGTGCCAGGGCCGAGCGGCCGAGCCGTGGCGAGGCCCGGCGCGACCACGGAGCGGACGCGGACGTGCCGGCGCCCTCGGGCGACCCGCACGACGAGCAAGCCGAAGGCGGCCGCTCGAGCGCGGCGCCTCACGAGCCGGATCCGAACGTGAGCACGCTCTTCGTGAACCTCGGCCGCCGCGATGGCATCCGGGTGCTCGACATCCTGCGCCTCTTCGAAGCGCACACCGGGCTCGGCAAGGACGCGCTCGGGCGCATTCGGATCCGCGACCGTCACACGTTCGTCGGCGTGCCGAAGGACTCGGTCGAGCAGGTGCTCGCCCAGCTCGCGGGCAAGACGGCGCTCGACCGCCCCCTCGTGGTCGAGGTCGCACGCGCCGAGGCCCCGGTCCTCGTGGAGCAGGCCACGCCGTCCGAGACCGCCTGAGCGACGGCGGCGCGCCGCCCCCCGAGGAACGCTCGTGGGGTCGGCGGCCATCGCGACCTCGATCCGCCGGTTCGCATGCCCCCGCGAACCGACGCGCGCGCCGCCCGCGGGTTCGCACCGGCCCGCCGTCTTGAACGGTTCCCTCGTCCTCGGCTAGCCTGCCCCCGGAGAACATGACCCCCAAGACGGATGCGAGTCGGCCTCTCGAGAGCGCACCGACCTCCGCGCTGACTCCCTCCCGCGCGACCGGCCCTTCGATGTCGGCGGGCACCGTGCTCGGCGGCCGCTTCGAGGTGGACCGCGCCGTGTCGTCGGACGGGCTCGGGACCCTGGTCGCGGCGCGGGACCAGAAGACCCAGAAGCCGATCGCGCTCCGGGTGCTCGGCCCCGGGCTCTTCGAGTCGGGGCCCTCCGCAGAATCGCTGCGTGCGGAGATCAGAACGGCGTCCGCGCTGGCGCACCGGACGATCGCCGCCACGTATGGCATGGGGATCGAGAAGGACGGCACCCGCTTCGTCGCAGGCGAATGGATCTCCGGGGAGCCCCTGTCGTCCGTCGTCGCGCGCCGCGCCGCGGAGCGACCGATCTTCTCGCTCCGGAACGTCGTCGAGGCGCTCGCGCAGGTCGAAGCGGCGCTCGAGGCGGCCCACGCGCGCCAGTGTTACCACGGCGCGCTGCGGCCCGACGTGGTCTGGATCACCGAGAACGGCCGGGTGAAGGTCCAAGAGTTCGGGCTCGCGAAGGCCCTGCTCCAGGCCCATGGGCCGGCCGTGTTCGGAGCCTCGAGCCAGCCGTGCCTTGCCCCCGAGATCCGCGGCGGTCAGGCCCCGACCGCCCGCGCGGACGTGTTCGGGCTGGGGAGCGTGCTGTACACGACGCTCACCGGCCGGACCGCGGGCGCAGACTTCATCGCACCATCCCAGGCCCACCCGGAAGGGACGCCCGCGCTCGACGCGGTGCTGTTCCAATGCCTCGCCCCCGACCCGGCACAGCGTTTCGCGACCCCGGCTGTCGCGCTTCAGGCTCTCAGGACCGCCTGCGGGCTGACGGAGGACGACGGCCCCGAAGCGAGCGGCATCGAGGTGCGGGTGTCGCTGCCGGCACCGGCACCGGCCGAGGGTTCGGGGGTCGCCGCGGTCCGGGCTCCGGCGCCGCCGAAGGCCGCGGCCGCTCCCCGCACGTCGCTCGCGTCCCCGGCCGGCGCGCCTGCTGCGGGCGCTCGCGTCTCGCTCGACGCGCAGTTCCGACCGTCGCAGACGCCCGCCGGGGCCGTTCGCTCCGCCGAGGTCGACCTCGGCCAGCTGCTCGGGAAGATCACCGAGAACGACGCCGCGCGATGGATGGTCGTCAAGGACAACCTCGATCACGGGCCCTTCTCCGGCCGGGAGCTCGTTCAGTTGATCGCGAAGGGCGAGGTGCTCGGGGAGCACGGCCTGCTCAACATGGACAACGGCCAGCGACGCAAGGTCCAGGAGTGGCCTGAATACGTCGAGTTCGTGGAGCAATACCGCCTCAAGCAGAGCGCGCTGGCGGAGAACGCCGCCCTGGTGCGGTCGGCGAAGGTCGAGAGCGCCTCCAACGTGGCGAAGTTTCTGGTCGCCGGGGGCATCCTCGCCGGCTTGAGTCTCTTGCTCGGGGTCTTCTTCTACACGCGGCAGGCGAGCGAAGCGCGGGAGGTGGCGGACTCGGAGCTCGCCGACCTGTACGCGCGCGGCGAGGTGCAGATCGAGGGCACCGCCGGGATCTTGCCGGATCCGCCCCGAGGCGCCCCCGGAGGCACGCGGCGGCGCGCGGGCGGTGGTGGCGGCGGCGGCGGCGGCGGCGGCGGCGGGACCTCGTACGAGGACGCGATGAACCAGGTCATCGACATGGGAAGCCTGACCGGGAGCGGCGGAGAGGCGCGGCTTGCCCCGGCCCAGGTGGCGGGCGTGATGAACGGCCGCATCAACACGTTCTTCACGTGCGTCAGCGAAGAGCTGCGCGGAGGCCACTCCCTCGGTCGCGTCGCATCGACATGGCCATCGCCGGCAGCGGCCGGGTGCTCGGTTCGAGCGTCCGCGCGGGGACCGCCGACTTCCAGCGCTGCGTGCAGCGGCAGGTGGGTGCGATCTCGTTCCCGACCTTCCCTGCGCAGCGAATGGGCGCGAGTTACAGCTTCGACGCATCCCAATGAGCCCCCGCGGAGGCGAAGCCAAGCTCCGTGGGCACGTGCTCGGCAGCGCCCGCCGTGGAACCGGCGGCCTCGCATGGGCGGGGCTGATGGTCGCGCTCGGGGGGTGTCAGGCGACGCTGCAGACGGGGCTTCCCGAAGCCCAGGCCAACGACGTGCTGATCGCCCTGGATGGCCGGGGCATCCATGCCACGAAGGAGTCCGAGCCTGGCGGCGGCGAAGGGGCGTCGTTCGCGGTCCGGGTCGCGCCGGACGACGTCGCGGCCGCCCTCGCGGTCCTGCGGCAAGAAGACCTTCCACGCGCGCCCGACCCCGGCATGCACGACGTGTTCGGCGCGGGCTCGCTCGTCCCCACCGCGACCGAGGAGCGGGCGCGGCTCGCGTCGGCCCTGGGCGGCGAGCTGTCCCGCTCCCTCGAAGCCGTCGAGGGCGTGCTCGACGCGCGCGTCCACGTGGCGCTGCCCGACGTGGACACCCTGCGGCTGGAGGGCCCCGTGCCTCGGCCCCGCGCCTCGGTGCTGCTCCGCCACCGCGGCCCTGCGAGCCCCCTTTCGCCAGGGGATGTTCGCCAGCTCGTCGCCGGCGCGGTTCAGGGCATGGAGCCCGCGGACGTGGCGGTCGTGGCGTTGCCGGTGCCGGCCGCCCCGGTGACCCAGGCCCACGTGACGGGCCTCGGCCCGTTCACGGTCGCCCGTCGCTCCGTGGCCGGCCTACAGACGCTGCTCGCTGTGCTGCTCTGCACGAACGTCCTGCTGGCCGCGGGCCTCGCCTTCGCCTTTGCACGGGGCCGGCGTGGCCTCCCACCGCCCCGGGACGACGCGAACACCCCACCCGGCCGGTGACGCTGCGCGCCGAGGAGGCGGCGAGGCATCGCAGGAGGCCGCCCGAGACTCCGCGCTGTCTTTCTGCGCTGGCGTGACCATGCTACGCCCGGGGCAGTCATGACGCGCACGTTGTTTGGAACCGATGGCATCCGGGGCATGGCGAACGAGGGCGCGATGACGCCCGAGGTCGCGTTCCGGATCGGGGCGGGAATCACCTGGCAACTTCGCCAGCGGGTGAAGCACCCGCCTCGGGTCATCATCGGCAAGGACACCCGCGTGTCGGGGTACCTGTTCGAGACCGCCATCGCCGCGGGCGTCTGCTCTTGGGGTGGGCGCGTGATGCTCGCCGGCGTGATGCCGACCCCGGGGATCGCGCACCTCACGACGTCGATGCGGGCGGACGCCGGCGTCGTCATCAGCGCGTCCCACAATCCGTTCGGGGACAACGGCATCAAGATCTTCGCCGCGGACGGCTTCAAGCTGCCCGACGAGGCCGAGCACGAGCTCGAGCGACTCATCGACAGCGACGTCCTCGAGCACGGCCGGCCCACCGGCTCGCACGTCGGCCGCGCTGAGCGGCTCGACGATGCGCGCGGGCGATACGTCGCGTTCGTGAAGCAGACGTTTCCCCGCGACCTCACGCTCGAGGGATTGAAGGTCGTCGTCGACGCCGCGCACGGAGCCGCCTACCGCGCGGCGCCTGCCGTCTTCGCCGAGCTCGGCGCGACCGTCGTGCCCATCGGCGTCGAGCCCGGCGGAGAGAACATCAACGAGCGCTGTGGCGCGGTTCACCCGGAGGCGTGCGCGGCCGCCGTGCGTGCCCATGGCGCCGACCTCGGCGTGGCGCTCGACGGCGACGCTGATCGGGTGATCGTCGTCGACGCGGCCGGACGGCAGGTCGACGGGGACGTCGTGATGGCGCTCTGCGCCACGCGGATGCTCCGCGACGGGAAGCTCCGGAACCGCACGCTCGTCTCGACCGTCATGTCGAACCTCGGGCTGGAGCGCGCGATCGAGGCCGCGGGAGGCCGGATGGTGCGCACGGCCGTCGGCGACCGCTACGTCGTCGAGGAGATGCGAAAGAACGATTACAACTTCGGCGGCGAGCAGTCCGGTCACATGATCTTCCTCGACCACGCCTCGACCGGCGATGGCTTGGTCGCGGCCCTGCAGCTGGTCGCCATGGTCCTGCGCGAGGGACGCCCGCTCTCGGAGCTCGCGGCCGGGGTGATGACGAAGGTGCCGCAGGTCCTGGTCAACACCACCCTCAAGGCGCGAAGGCCCCTCGACGAGATGCCGTCGACCCTCGCCGTCGTTCGAGCCGCGGAGCAAGAGCTCGGCAAGCGAGGGCGCGTCGTGGTGCGGTGGAGCGGCACCGAGGCGAAGCTACGGGTGATGCTCGAGGGCGAGGACGACGCCCGCATCCGCCTGCTCGCCGACGACATCGCCTCCGA
>CAIKNO010000144.1 GCA_903828805.1 uncultured Sandaracinus sp.
CGGAGGCCGAGGTCCAACCCGCCCCCGGCGGATATGGTGCGACCACCGCGGACTGCGACTCGAGCATCGTCGAGTCCACCCTCACCTTCTTCGGCGCCGACGGCAGGGTGCGCGGCGGCGCCATCCTTTCGGGCGCCACGCTGCCGGTGGACGTCGCGGTCTCTCCGCCCCTGGCCTCGGACGCCTCGCGGCAATGGGTCACCGTCATCGCGGCCGGCAACGAGTCGGGAGCGAACGCGGTGCTCTCGTACGCCCGCTCGAGCGTCGAGTCGCCGGGCTCGTTCCGCTGCCTGGCGCCCGAACTCGCTGCGCCCACGGTGCAGAACGCCACCTCGGCCGCGTACGCCCCGAACGGGACCCTCGCCGTGCTGGCCCGCGACCCGGCCGTGCTCGTGCTGTTCCGGCCCGATCGCAACACCGCGACGCTCGTCGAGACGGGCCGTGTGGACCTCGGGGGCGCGCCCCGCTTCGACTCCGGGCACGCCATCTTCCACGCCAACTCGGGCGCGTTCCTCGCCTGCGCCTCGTGCCACCCCGAGGGCGGCGACGACGGGCGCGTATGGAGCTTCGGCCGGATCGGCCCCCGCCGCACCCCCGCGATGAACGGCCACCTGCTGGGCACCGAGCCGTTCCACTGGGATGGCGACATGAACGACCTCGGCCACCTGATGGACGAGGTCTTCAGCGGACGCATGAGCGGGCCCCGTCTCACCCCCCCTCAGGTCGACGCCCTCGGCGGATGGCTCGACGTGCTCTCGCCGCCCACCCCGGCCGCGGAGAGCGAACAGAGCGCGCGCGGCCGGGCGCTCTTCTTCGGCGAGGCGCAGTGCAGCAGCTGCCATCTGGGCGGCGTCAGCACGAACTCGTTCACCGTCGACGTCGGGACCGGGGGCCGCTTCCAGGTGCCCTCGCTCGCCGGCATCGCGCACCGGCTCCCCGCGATGCACGACGGCTGCGCCGCCACGCTGCGCGACCGCTTCGACCCCGACTGTGGGGGCGGCGACGCCCACGGCCGCACCTCACAGCTCGACGGGTCCGAGGTCGCCGACCTCGTGAGCTACCTCGAGACCCTCTGAGGGACGGCCTCCCGCGCGCCTCAGCGCATCGTCTGCGCCGCGTCGTTCGTCAAGAAGCGCGGCCGCCCGCCGGTCGCGAGGTCGGCGATGCTGCAGCCGGCCGGGCCGACGGTGACGTCGGCCACCGTCCACACGTTGCGATCGCTGACCGTGATGGGACCGAAGGTCTGACGCGGCTCGGTCGCCGACTCGTCGCAGTAGATCCGAACCGTGACCCGCCCCGACCCGCTGAACGCGTGCACACCGACGCGGTAGGTCCCCGCCTGGGGCCGGAGCACGTTGATGTTCTCCGGTCCGAAGCCGTCCGTGTCGTCGATGTCGAGCCGCGGGTCGTCGTCGGTGGTCGCCGCGCCCCACCGCAGGCCGCCGCGCCCCGGCGTGCAGTTCGCGTAGTAGCAGTCGTTGGCCATGTCGAACCAGCCCGGGGAGGTCGGGTTGAGCACGTGCGTGTCCATGTCGGTCCGGGCCGAGTCCCAGAACACCTCGACCCGCAGGCCGTCACCGCTCACCGCACGAACGCGCGTCGAGCAGGTGTCCGACTGTCCGTCGTCGTCGGTGCCCGTGACCTCGAGGACGTACGTCCCCGCGAGGTCGGGGCGGAACACCGTCGTCGCCGCGGTCGCGGGCGCAGGGCTCGCCGGGCGCGATCCCGGCGGCACCGTCACGACCCGCCACGCCCAGCTCACGATGGTCCCGTCGTCGACGCCGCTCGCCATGATCGAGACCGAACGCAGCGGCGGGGTCTCGACCACCTCGGGGCACATGATGTCCGGCGCGGTCGGGGTCCCGTTCACGTCCACCGTGCACGACGAGCGCTCGCCGTCGTCGTCGGTCGCCGTGAATCGGATCCCGTACCGTCCCTGGCGGTCCGGCGTGAGCGACGTCGAGAGTCCCGCCGTGGGCGAGAGCACGGATGTGCTGGTCGCCGGACGCGCCTCGAGGCTCCACTCGGTCGACACGATCGTCCCCTCGTCCGTCGCCATCGCCGAGAGCGCCACGGGCCTGCGCGTGGGCGCCGAGATCGGACCCGTCGGGCAGGTCACGACCGGCGGCGCCGTCACGCGCACCGACACCCTGCACGCGTTCGTCGCGCCGTCGGTGTCGGTCACGAGCAGCTCGAACACGTACGTGCCCGCCACGGCCGCCTGCATCTCCACCACTGCGCCCATGCCGCCCGTCACGGTCAGCATCGCCGGTGCGGGCCCCTCGACCTGACTCCACGACGCGCTCACCACGCCCACGTCGTCGAAGGCATCGCCCGACAGCGTCAGCGCGACCCCGACCGGCGTGCGGAGCGCCTCGACCGGACAGATCGCGCGCGGCGGGCCGACGATCGCCTCGACCCGCACGTCACAGCTCGCCGTGCGGCCCGCCGCATCCTCCGCGGTGTAGCGCAGCAGCCACGCACCGAGACGATCCGGCGTGAGCGTGGTCGTCGGGCCCACGACCGGCGCGTTGACGACCGTCGAGAGCATCGGCGTCGACTCCGTGCTCCAGCCGTCCCGCACGATCTCGTCGGGGCTCATGGCGGTGGCCTCGAGCGTCACCGATCGAAGGGACGTGGTGAACCGCTCCGGCGCGCCACAGTCCACCCGCAGCGTGGGACCCGCGTCGGGCATGCCGCCATCCGTCACGGCCCCATCGGGACGTGGGCCTGCGTCGGGCACGGGGCCGACCCCCACGCCCGAACGGGCGCCGCACGCCGAGGCCATCACCAGCAGAACCGCGGACATCGAGACGAGACGAAGCATGGGACCCCTCCGGGTCCGCGGAGCCTAGCACCGCACGTCCCGCACCGTGCACTGCCGCGCCCACACCGCCCACACCGCCCACACCGCGCACCGCCGCGCCCGCATCGCGCTACCTTGGCCGGATGCCCCGTCGAGCCCTCCGCCGTCCCCTCGAATTCTTCGCGACCTTCCTGTGCGCGGGCTGTGTCGAAGCGGCCACGCCGTTCGACGCGGGCGCGCTCGAGGACGTCGGCGCCGCGCCCGAGGCGGGGCCGGGCGTCGGGTGCCCGTCGTTCGCCCCGGGGGTCACGACGGGCCGCGTGGCCGATCCGAGCCTCGACGAGATCTCCGGCCTCGTCGCGAGCCGCGATCAGGCAGGCGTGCTCTGGGTGCACGAGGACTCGGGCGGAGGGCCGTTCCTCACCGCCCTCGGACTCGACGGTGCCACGCGCGGCCGCGCCGTCCTCGAGGGCGCGCCGTCCCTCGACTGGGAGGACCTCGCCCTCGAGCCCGTCGACGGCGGCGCCGACCGGCTGTGGTTGGGCGACATCGGGGACAACGCCGCGCGGGATGGCCGCGGCACGCCTCGCACCTCGGTCGACCTGCTTCGCGTCGAGGAGCCGGTGGCGACCGCGGGATCCACCGCGGCGCCCTCGGTGGTCGCCTTCGAGCGACTCACGTTGCGCTATCCGGACCGGCCCCACGACGCGGAGGCCCTCGCGTTCGACCCCGAGACGTCGGACCTCTACGTGTTCGCCAAGGAAGACAGCGGCCCATCGAACGTGTACGTGGCGCGGGCGCCCCACGCGTTCGGTGCCGAGGTCGTGCTCGAACAGGTCGCCACCATCGACACCGGGAGCTCGGTGACGGCCGCCGATCTGCTCGGTGACGAGCTCCTCGTCCGAACGTACCGCGGCGTCCTGCTCTTCGCGCGCAGCGCCGGGGAGGCGTGGTCCACGGCCCTCTCGAGACCGGGCCGGATCCTGCCGCGCGCGACCGAGCCCCAGGGTGAATCGATCGGGTTCCTTCCCGACGGGTCGGCCTACGTGACGGTCTCCGAAGGGGCCGGTGTCCCGCTCTGGCGCTTCGACCGCCGGTGCCCCTGAGCCGTCCCCGTCGGGGCCGTCAGCTCACCCGCTCGGCCAGCCGGCAGAGCCCCGCGCCCAGCGCGGTGTGGAACCCGACGACGACCTCGATGCCCTCGGGGGTCAGCATGCGCATCGCGGCGAGCGGACCGCCGAGCGGGGCGAGCAGGGCCTCCTGGAAGGGGTCGTCGAAGCGCACCACCCCGGGCTCGACCCGCAGGTCGACGAAGGCCAGACCGACGAGCCACCGCGCAAGCTCCGGATCCTCGAGGACGGCGTGGGCCGCGGCCTCGTACCCCGGCTCGGTGTAGGCCACGAGCTTCGCCGCGGTCGCGGGATCGCGCGGCGTCAGCGGGACCGAGTAGCGTGGCTGGAAGGCGCGGCTGCGGCTGAGCATCGCGTCCTTGCCCCACTCCGCCACGCCCCCGCGCTGGGACGAGACGACGTGGAGCGGCACCCTGGCCGGTGTGCCGAGCGGGATCTGCCACGACATCGAGACCCGCGTGGTCCCGGCCGAGGCCTGCGTCTCGCTCATCCAGTGCAGGGACCGCCCCGACACGCTGCGGACCATGTGCGTTCGATGGGCCGCGAGGTCGGCCGCCTGCGCTGCGGGATCCCCCTGCGCGGCATATCCGAGGCGCTGCGTCATCGCGGCCGAGAGCGCCGCCGCCCCCGACGCGAGCGGACCTCCGCCGCGCGAGGCCACCC
>CAIKNO010000145.1 GCA_903828805.1 uncultured Sandaracinus sp.
CGAGCCGGACTGGCAGCGCCCCGTCATCCGGCTCGCCGCGGTCTTCCACTTCGAGACCTCGACG
This sequence comes from uncultured Sandaracinus sp., assembly GCA_903828805.1. Lineage (GTDB taxonomy): Bacteria > Myxococcota_A > Polyangia > Polyangiales > Sandaracinaceae > Sandaracinus. The sequence goes on from CAIKNO010000145.1 coordinate 65, forward strand.
CTGCTGGTGAAGGCGCCGCGCACGACGGAGCGCGAGAAGCTGCGCGACCTCTTCGCGGAGATCTTCGTCGGCGACGCGGACTACTTCGAGGACGCGACCAAGAGCCCGAAGTTCTGCTTCGACCCGCTGCGCGATTCGGACTTCGACTTTCCGACCCGCGGCGCCGACAAGATCGACGAGGTCTCGCTCGTCCGCATCGTGGCCAAGCCCGAGCACCGCGACGTGAAGCGCGTGACCATCGAGATGAAGCCGGGCCTCTCCGTCGAGGGCGTGCGCATGGTGCTGGCCGAGCACGGCGTCGATCTCGCGGTCGACGCCATTGACGGCGTGCGGCTGCAGTTTCGCTTCGAGGGCAAGGGCCGGACGAAGTACCGCACCGTGAGCCTGTTCAATCCGAACAGCTCGAACTTGAACGACACGGAGCGCGACCGCGTCATCCGTCGCTACCTGAAGGAGTGGGGCATCGATGCGAGCGGACGACGTGAAGCCATGGGCGCTGCTGCTGTCGAAGCTGCGGCGCAGTGACGACGCGCGGGTGAGCTATGCCGAGGTCATGGCCGCCGGCGCGGAGCCGGCGCTCATGGTCCGGGAGCGCGTCCTCGAGTACGGCACGGACGACGGGTACGAGCCCGCCGGCTGCGAGCACGGCTGCACGCCGAACCTCGAGTACGACCGACGCAAGAAGGACGGCCTGGTCGGCGTGGCCTGCCCGAACGAGCCTGCGTGCTGGCCCGGGTGGATCTGGGTCGCCCGCACCGAGGTCGAGGGTCTGCGGTGCCAGGCGAAGCTCGTCTTCGCGAAGCTGGCGGCGCACAACGGGCTGGAGCCTCTCACCACCGCTGTGCCCAAGCCGTTCCTCGCCGTCGGGCTCCTGCGCCGCCGCGGGTTGAACGTGGCGGTGGTCTGGCTGCGTGCGCCCAAGCTCGGGTTCGAGCAGCTCTGTCGCGGGCTGCGGGGCGACCTCGGCGTCGACGGGCTCATCGTGCTCGTGGCGAAGAGGCCGCCGACGTCGCTCGCCGCGACGGATCGGATCGTCCCGTTCGAGCTCACTCTCGATGCGCGCGGCGGCATGGACCTCGTCCGTGCTCTCGAGGAGCTGACGCCCGACTACCGCAAGCGCGTCCTCGACGACCCGATGCTCGACCTCGACTACGTGCGCCTCCGGCTCTCGACGCGCCCTGGCGATCGTCACGTCGTCGAGGTCAATGGCCACGACTTCGGCGGCTTCCGGAAAAGCGACCTGAAGTTCCTGCGGCTGCTGCTGCTCGCCGCCGCCCGGAAGAACGGCAAAGACGGTGGCTGGATCGACAAGTCGCGCCTGCGTGACGGAAGCGACAAGGACCCGGCGCTCAACGACCTGCGCATCGACCTCGCGAAGTACGACCTGCCTGGGTTGAGCGAGGAAGAGCGCAAGGCGCTGCTCCGCGTCCAGCGCGGCGAGGGACTCATCCGTCTCGGCATCCCACCCGAGAACATCGAGCTCGACGAGTCGCTCGCGCAACTGGAGTTCGTCGCCACGACGACCACCACCAAGAAGGACGGCACGAAGACGAAGCCGACGAAGAAGCAGGAGGAGGGCCTGCAGAACGCCGCCGTGCTGCTCCGCGACTGCCGTCGCCTCGGAGCGCCCGGCGAGGCCGACGCCGTGAAGACTCCCTCTACGAGGGGTCGTTCCACCCGTAGCGCGACTTGAAGTTGTCGCGGAACCCGCCGCGGTCGGAGTCATCGGGCTGCGGGAAGTCGTCGGCGGTCACGACCTTGGTCTTGGTGAGGTCGACGAGGACGGCGCGGCGACGTCCGTCGCGCCCGTCGAAGACGACGCGGTCGCTCTCCGCGACGACGAAGCCGCCCTGCTTCTTGTTCTCCATGACGAGGCGACGCAGGGCCTTGAGGTCGACGACCTCGCCCTCGTAGTCGATGCGCTTGCAGTGCGCGCG
>CAIKNO010000146.1 GCA_903828805.1 uncultured Sandaracinus sp.
CCGGTGCTCGACCCACCGCGCCTCGGCCTCGGCCCACACCGCGGACTCCGCCTCCGCACCGCGTGGCGCCCCGCTGCACGCGAGCGTCAGCGCCGCCGCCGCCGCGAACGCGCACGCCCGCAGCGCGAGGTCGCGGGTCACGTGAGCTCGACGACCGTGACGCGCTCGCCGCCCTCTTCGGCGCTCCCGGCGCGGAAGCTCCGCACGTAGCGCGTCGCGAGCTTCAGGTGCTCGCGCAACGCCTCCCGGAGCGCGCCGGTGCCGACCCCGTGGACGAGAAAGCCCACCCGCTCCTGACGGCCGTAGAGCCTGTCGAGGAAGGACTCGGCGAGCGTGATCGCCTCGTCCACCCTGAGCCCGCGGAGGTCGACCGTGTTGTCCGTGGTCCGGAGGACGACGCCCGAGGCCGCATCCGGCCCGCCGCCCGTCCGCTCCGCGGCCGCCCCTTCGCCCCTCGTGGAGCCTGTGCAGCCCGGGGCGCGGCGCTCGGAGACCTCGGACCTCGAGGCCTCGACGCGGGCTCGCCCGACGGCCGGGGCCGCGGCTCCGAGGACGCGCACCTCCTCGGTGCCGACCCACAGCTTCACGGCCCCGGAGGCCACCCGCACCTTGCCGCGGCTCGGGGCCTCGATGATCTCCACCTCGGCGCGCAGCCGCGAGACCCAGACCTTCGCGCCGACCACGAGGGCATCCTCGGTGGCGCGCACCCCGCGTTCGTCGACGGCGTCCGCGCCCCGGACCGCCGCGTCGATGCCCTGCTCGCGGGTGCGCTGCGCCGCACGCTCCACCGCGAGCTTCGCGGCCTCGATCAACCCCGTGTCGTTCTCCTGCTTGCGCATCGCCGAGCGCGCGGCCCGTACGTCGTCGCGCGTCTCGCGGATGAGCGACAGCAAGCGCTGCGCTTCCTCGCTGACCTTCTTCTGCTCGCGGTCGCGGAGCCGCGCGAGTTCCTCGTCGAGCCGCACGCGATCGCGCTCGACCTTGGCCCGCAGTTCCTCGAGGCCCGTGCGCTCGAGCGTGACGCGCTCGTGGGCGGCCTCGAGCGCGCGCACGAGCGCATCGAACGTGCGGCTCTGCTGCGGCAGCATCTCGGTGGCCCGCTCGATGACCAGCGGGTCGAGCCCGAAGCGGCGGGCCACGGCGAGCGCGCTCGAGGCCCCCGGCACGTCCATGCGCAGCTGAAAGGTGGGCGCCATCCGCTCGACGTCGAACCCGACCGAGGCGTTCCGAAGACGCGGATCCGAGAGCGCCATCGCCTTGAGCGGCTCGTAGTGCGTCGTGACGGCGACCGCGGCGCCGCGGCGGCAGAGCGAGTCCACGACCGCGCACGCGAGGGCGGCACCCTCGCCTGGATCGGTCCCCGTCGCGACCTCGTCGAGCAGGACCATCGTCGAGGGTCCGGCGAGGTCGAGGAACGACGCCAGGTTGCGCACGTGGGCGGAGAACGTGCTGAGGTTCTTGTGGAGCGACTGCTCGTCGCCGACGTCGCTGAGGATGACGTCGAAGAACCCGACGACCGCCCCCTCGGCCGCAGGCACCGGCAGACCCGCGCGCGTCATCCACGCGAAGGTGCCGAGGAGCTTGAGCGCCACCGTCTTGCCGCCGGCGTTCGGCCCGGAGAGCACCAGCGCGTGTCCAGCCCGCAGCGAGACGTCGCTCGGCACCACACCCACGCCATCGAGCAGCAGCAGCGGATGGCGCCCTTCCTTGACGTCGATGGTCGCCTCGGAGACGAGCTCCGGCACCGTCGCGCGAAGGTCCTCCGCGAGACGCGCCGACGCGCTGCGCAGATCGGCGTGATCGAGCGCCTCGACGGCGGCGCGCAGCTCGTGCAAGCGCTCCCCGACCAGCTCGCTGAGCTGCGCGAGGATCCGCGCCTGCTCGGCTTCCAGCTCGCCGAGCGCGAGGGTCAGTCGGTTCTGCTGCTCGACCAGCGCCCGGGGTTCGATGAACACGGTCGCCCCGCTGCCGCTGGTGCCGTGCACGATGCCCGGGATCCGGTCGTGGGCGTCGGTCCGCATCGGCACGACGTAGCGGCCCTCACGCACGGTGTGGAAGCGGTCCTGCACCACGTCCCGGTGCTCGATCAAGATCTGCTCGAGCCGCCCGATGATGCGGGCGCGCAGATGACCCACCTCCGCGCGCAAGCGCCTCAACTCGGGGCTCGCGGCATCGCTCACGGTGCCGTCGGGTTCGATGGCGGCCGCCAGCTCCCGCTCGAGGCCGTCGAGCGTGGGGTCGAGCGGACAGGCCGCGTACAGCCGGGCGCAGCGCTCCTTCCGCCGGGCCAGGAAGGTCCGCAGCGCGCGACCCGCCGTGAGCGTGAGCCGTACGTCGCGGAGCGAGGGGCCGTCGAGCGCACCGCTGCGCGCGACCCGGTCGAGGCTGCTGCGCACGTCGCGGATGCCCGACAGAGGCAGGGGGTCTCCCTCCCGGCGGAGCCCCAGCGCCTCCTCTGTCTCCGCCATCGCGCGGCGTGCCCCCTCGACGTCGGAGGCGAACGGCAACGCGTCGAGGCGATCTCCGAGCGGACCGGCACAGCGCTCCGCGACCGCGTCGACGATCCGTCCCCACTCGAGATCCCGGAGGCTCTTCTCGAGGCCGAGCGCGAGCGGTTCGGCGAGGGTGTCGGCGCTCATCGCGCCTCCGGAGGCGGCGCGGGCGTCTCGCCCCGCGAGGCGAGAGGAATCTCCTCGACCATCGACCTCGGACCGCGGCGCTCGGCGCGCCGGCCGACGGCCACGAGCACGCCCCCGAGGGCGGCGAGCCCCATGGACACGAGGACGCAGAGCGAGATGGCCCAGATGTAGCCGACGTATCCGAAGGTCATGAGCGGCTCACCGTGTCACGCGGCCCCCCGGGTGGCCACGCCCCGCCACGCCCAGGGACGATCGAACCCGCGCCGGACCGGCCGCGCCGATTCTGGTAGGCTCCGGCCGTGACCGTCCGACGAGCCTTCCCAGTCCTCGCCTCGCTCCTCTTGGCCATGGTCGGCTGTGCGCAGCCCGAGTACGCCGTCCTCATCGAGGCGCGGACCCAGGGCGACGTGGACCTGCTGACGGTCCTGGTGCTCGACGCCGAAGGCACGGAGGCCGCGGTCCGTCCGAGCCCCCGCCCGATCCGCCGCACGCTCGAGGACATCAACACCAACGAGCCGATCCGCATCGCCATCCCGCTGCCCCGCCCGATGGACGTGCTCGTCCACGTGGTGGCCGAAGCGCCGAGCGGCACCGAGTCGTACGTCGCGACCCGATGTTACTCGGTCAATGGCGTCGTGAACGACACCGTCCTCCTGGTCGGTCCGGTGGGCGCGGGCATCGACGCCGACGGCGACGACTTCCCGGGAGACGCCGGGGCGACGTGCCGCGATCCCGGTGCGGACGGCAGCGCCATTCCTTGTGATTTCGCTTGCACCAACGCCGAGGGCGCGGACTGCAATGACGGCGATCCGACCGTCTATCCCGGCGCGCGCGAGCTGTGTCAGGACCGCATCGACCAGGACTGTAACGGCGCCGACGCGGAGTGCGAGGACCTGGACGGTGACGGCTTCCGACTCTGCAGCGGAACGGACGTCCCCGGCACGTGCGACTGCGAGGACACG
>CAIKNO010000147.1 GCA_903828805.1 uncultured Sandaracinus sp.
GGCCGCCGGCACGGGCGTCGAGGGCGCCGCGGGCGACGCGCCGGGCGTGTCTTGGCGACCGCCCGAGCAGCCCGAACCGAGGAGAACGAGGAGCATCATCGACGACGCGCGGGATCCTTGTGCCTTCCTGTGCATGGTCGGGAAAATAGCATCGAGGTGCGGGGCGCGGAGGGACAATTCGAGGCCGCGCAGGCCCGGCCGCGTCACGGGCAATAGGAGCCCCGGGGATAGCACCCGAAATCGCAGATGCAGACGTTGCCACCGCTGCAGGTCCGGCCTCCTCTGCACACGCCGCCGGAGCAGCTCTCCTCGCCACAGAGCTCGTCGCAGTAGGTCCCGTCGGGGGCGATCGCGTTGGGAGGACACGAGCCCCCGGAACCGTCGCACTCTTCGGCGACGTCGCAGCTTCCGACGGCGCCGCGACACACGACGCCGGGGGCTTCCACGAGGTCGCCAGGGCAACTGCCGCTCGATCCCGTGCAGGCCTCGGCGACGTCGCACGCGCCGGCGCTCGCGCGGCAGGTGGTGCCGCCCGCCACGAAGGCGTCGCCCGGGCACGACGCGCTGCCCCCGGAGCAGGTCTCGGCGACGTCGCAGACGCCGGTGCTGCTGCGGCACGTGGTGCCCGACGCGTAGCCATCGGCGGGGCAGCTGCTGCTCGAGCCAGTGCAACTCTCGGCGACGTCGCAGCTGCCTGCGCTCGCGCGGCAGGTGGTGCCCGACGCGTAGCCGTCGCTCGGGCAGGCGGTGCCCAAGCCGGTGCAGGTCTCGGCGACGTCACAGACGCCGGCGCTGGGGCGGCAGCTGCTGCCCGCCGCGCGGTACGAATCGCCGGGGCAGACGGCGCTGCCGCCGGTGCAGCTCTCGGAGACGTCGCACACGTCGGCGCTCGAGCGGCAGACGGTCGACGCGGAGCGGAACGAGTCTCCGGGGCACGTGGGGAGGCTCCCCGTGCAGTTCTCGGCGAGGTCGCAGGACCCCGCGGAGGCGCGGCACTCGTAGCTCGATGCGCGCAGCGTATCCCCAGGACAAGCGGCCGCGTTCCCGGGGCAGAACTCGGCCACGTCGCAGGCGCCACCGCTGCCGCGGCACTCGAAGCTGCCCGGCCGGAAGGCGTCCCCGGGGCAGGCGCCGGACGAGCCGGTGCAGTTCTCGGCGACGTCGCACGCGCCGGCGCTCGAGCGGCACGTGACGCTGCTCGACACGAAGGCGTCGCCCGGGCACGCGCTGCTGCCCCCGGAGCAAGTCTCGGCGACGTCGCAGGACCCCGTGCTCGGCCGACACGTCGTGCCCGAGGCGTAGCTGTCGGCGGGGCAGGCGCTGCTCGCGCCCGAGCAGGTCTCGGCGACGTCGCAGCTCCCCGCGCTCGCGCGGCAGGTCGTGCCCGAGGCATAGATGTCTGCAGGGCAGCTGGTGCTCGCGCCCGAACACGTCTCGGCGACGTCGCAGACGCCGGCGCTCGGGCGGCAGCTCGTGCCGGCGGTGCGGTACGCGTCCCCGGGGCAGATCGCGGTGGAGCCGGTGCAGGTCTCGGCCGCGTCGCACACGTCGGCGCTCGAGCGACAGACGGTGGACGCGGAGCGGAACGAGTCTCCGGGGCAGGCCGCGAGCGTGCCCGTGCAGGTCTCGGCGACGTCGCACGCGCCTGCGGACGCGCGGCATTCGTAGGTCGACGCGCGCAGCGAATCTCCCGGACACGCCGAGGAGTTGCCGGGGCAGAACTCGGCGACGTCGCAGGCGCCGCCGCTGCCGCGGCATTCGACGGTCCCCGGTCGGAAGCCGTCGGCGGGGCAGGTGCTGCCCCCCCCGGAGCAGAACTCGGCGACGTCGCAGGTGCCGCCGCTGGCGCGGCACTCGAAGGTGCCCGGTCGGAAGCCATCGGCCGGGCACGCGGTGCCCGAGCCCGAGCACGTCTCGGCGAGATCGCACACACCGGCTGCGGCCCGACACTCGAAGCCCGCGCTGCGCACGCTGTCGGAGGGACAGGCGCCGCTGCCGCCCGAGCAGGTCTCGGCGACGTCGCACCCGCCGGCAGAGGCGCGGCACTCGTAGCCTGCACTCCGGAGCGTGTCGGCCGGGCACGTGGCCGCGGAGCCGCTGCAGATCTCGGCGACGTCACAGGTGCCGACCGCGGTCCTGCACACCGTGCCGGCGGCGGTCAGGGTGTCGCCCGGGCAGGCGCTGCTCGAGCCCGTGCAGGTCTCGGCGGGATCGCAACCGCCGCCGCTCGCGCGGCACACGTAGGACGACGCCTGCAGCACGTCGGAGGGGCACGCGGCCGAGGAGCCGGTGCAGGTCTCGGCGACGTCGCACGCGCCCGCGCTCGCCCGGCACGTGGAGGTGCTGGGCAGGAAGGTGTCGGCCGGGCAGCTCAGGCTCGACCCGTTGCAGGTCTCGGCGGTGTCGCAGGGGCCCGCGCTCGCGCGGCAGCTCGTGCCCGCGGCGCTCGGGCCGTCGGAGACGCACACGGCCATCCCCGAGGAGCAGTCCACGCGCCCGCGCTCGCACGCGTTGCCCGTGCTGCAGGACGCGCCCGACACGCATCCTGCCACGCAGGAACCCGCCGCATCGCAGCTCCCGCCCGTGCAGCCCGTGCCCGCCGACGCGTAGACGTTCGTCGGACAGCCGGTGGCGGCTCCAGTGCACGATTCGGCGACATCGCACTGGCCTGCGCTCGAGCGGCAGACGTCGGTCGAGCCGCGCAGCGCGTCGGAAGGACACCCGGCACCGACGCCGGTGCAGGTCTCGGCGAGGTCGCAGACGCCGACGCTCGCTCGGCAGGACGTCGCGCTCGAGGCGAAGGCGTCGGTCGGACACGACGCGCTGGAGCCGGTGCACGACTCGGCGAGGTCGCAGACGCCGGCGCTCGGTCGGCACGAGGTGGCGCTCGGCACGAAGCCGTCGGTCGGACAGGACGCGGCGCTGCCGGTGCAGGTCTCGGCCACGTCGCACGTGCCCGCCGCGCTCCGGCACACCGACGTGCTCGGCGAGAATCCGTCGCCGGGGCAGGTCGCCCCGGAGCCGGTGCAGGTCTCGGCGACGTCGCACGAACCGGCCGACGCGCGGCACGACGCCGTGCTCGGCGCGAAGCCGTCGAGCGGGCACGCGGTGCCGGTGCCGGTGCAGGTCTCGGCGACGTCGCACGCGCCCGAGGCCACGCGGCAAGTGGTCGTGCTCGGCGCGAGGACATCGGCCGGGCAGGAGGCGTTCGAGCCGGTGCAGGACTCCGCGGGGTCGCACACGCCGGCGGAGGCGCGACACGCGGTGGTGCTCGGCGCGAAGGCGTCGGCGGGGCATGCGGCCCCGGATCCCGTGCAGCGGTCCACGACGTCGCACGGACCGGCCGAAGCGCGGCACGTGGTGGTGCTCGGGGCGTAGACGTTGGTGGGACAAGCGCTGCTCGAGCCGTTGCACGTCTCGGCCACGTCGCACACGTCGGTCGATGCGCGGCACGTCGTCGTCGAGGTGGCGAGCGCGTCCGCCGGACACGCCGCGCTCGATCCGGTGCAGGCCTCGGCGACGTCGCACACGCCCGCCGCGGGGCGGCACGAGGTCGTGCCGGGGGCGAACCCATCGGTGGGGCACGTGGCGCTCGCGCCGGTGCACGTCTCGGCGACGTCGCACGTGCCCGCGCTGGCGCGGCACACGGTCGTGCCCGCGCTGAAGCCGTCGGCCGGGCACGAGGTCGCGGTGCCGTTGCAGGTCTCGGCGACGTCGCACGCGCCCGCGCTCACACGGCAGACCGTGCCGGCCGGGGAGGGGCCGTCGGCCACGCAGACCGGCGAGCCGCTCCCGCACTCGATGTGTCCGCGCTCGCACGCGTTGCCCGTGCTGCAGGCGGTGCCGGCGGTGCATCCCGCCACGCATCCGCCGAGGCCGTCGCAGCTGCCTCCGCTGCACATCGCGCCGGACGACGCGAACGTGTTGCTCGGGCACGCGGCGCTCAGCCCGTTGCACGACTCGGCCACGTCGCAGGTGCCGGCCGCGCCGCGGCACGTCGTCGCGCTGGTGGCCAGGGCGTCGGACGGACAGACGTCGGAGGTGCCGGTGCACGTCTCGGCGACGTCGCAGAGGCCCGCCGAAGCGCGGCACACGGCCGTGCTCGGCGCGAAGGCCTGGGCGGGACAGAGGGTCGTCGCGCCGTCGCAACGCTCGGGCAGGTCGCAGACGCCCGTCGCGGTCCGGCACACCACGCTGGTCGCGGCGACCGCATCGGCGGGGCAGAGCGCGGCGGTCCCCGAGCACGCGTCGGCGACGTCGCAGGTGCCCGTGCTCGGGCGGCAGATGGTGGTCCCGGGGGCGAAGCCGTCGGCGGGGCAGAGCGCCCCGGTCCCGGTGCACGCCTCGGCGACGTCGCAGAGTCCCGCGCCCTCGCGGCACACGGTGCCGCTGCTCCGGAATCCGTCCGTCGGGCACGCGGCGGCGCTGCCGGTGCACGTCTCCGCGACGTCACAGCCGCCGGCGCCGGCCCGGCATTCGAACGCGGCGGGCCGGAAGGCGTTGGCCGGACAGTCGACGCCCGAGCCCGGGCAGTACTCGGGCACGTCGCAGGGGCCGGCGCTCCCGCGGCACTCCACGGTCCCGGCGGAGTAGCCGTCGGCCGGGCAGGCCGCGGACGTGCCGGTGCAGGTCTCGGCGCGATCGCAGACGCCGCCCGCGGCGCGGCAGACCGTGGTCGCGGCGGCCAACGTGTCGGCCGGGCACACCGCGGTCGAGCCCGTGCACGTCTCCTCCACGTCGCACGCGCCCGTCGAGGCCCGGCAGGTCGTGGTCGCCGGCGCGAACCCGGACGCGACGCAGCGAGGAGACGCGCCGGTGCAGTCGAGGCGGCCCACCTCGCAGACGTTGCCGGTGGAGCAGGCGGCCCCCGGCGTGCAGCCGCTGAGGCATGCCCCGAGGCCGTTGCAGGTGCCGCCGGTGCACGTGATGCCGGTGTCGGTGAAGCGGTCCGAGGGGCAGGTCGAATCGCGCCCGTTGCAGGTCTCGGCGAGGTCGCAGGTGCCGGTCGCGGCGCGGCAGGTCGCGGTGGTCGGGGCGAGCGCGTCGGCGGGGCACCCGGGGCTGCTCCCGTCGCAGCGTTCCTCGAGATCGCAGGGCCCGATGGCCCCGCGGCAGACCGTGCCCGCCGGTCGTCCCGCGCACGCGGTCGCCTCGCTGCAGCTCGTCGCGCAGAGACCGCCCGCGCAGCACGACTCCCCGTCGGCGCAGAGGTTCGAGCGGGCGCAGCGGCCCGCGACGCACATGGCCGACTCGCAGGGGCCCGCGACGCACGTCGTGGCGTCGCACGGGGTCGCAGCGCAGCCGGTCACCGGATCGGCGCCCGCGGCCGTCGGGTCGCAGCGCGGATCCATGCCCGCGGTGCACATCGCGTCGTCGGGCAGGTGCGTGCACGCGCCCATCGCGCAGCGGTCGGCGGTGCATCCGACGCCATCGTCGCAGCCCGCATCGTCCGCGCAGCCCGCATCGAGCGCCGAGGCGTCGTCGGCCGCGGCGTCGTCGGTCGCGGCGTCGCCTCCCGCGGCGTCGTCGGTCGCGGCGTCGCCTCCCGCGTCGTCGTCGGCGCCCGCGTCCTCGACCGCCGCGTCCTCGCCGGGCCGCGGCACGCAACCGCGGTCGGGCGCGCAGAGCTCCGTCGCGCTGCACGACGACGAATCCGGCAGCGAGAGGCACACGCCCTCGAGGCACGTCGCCACCGCGCAGGCCGCCGCGGCGGCGCAGTCTCCATCGGTCGTGCATTCCGGGGTCCCGCACGCGCCGGGTTCGAGCGACGAGCACTCGGGCTCGACGCACGAGCCGCCGAGACACTCGGTCGAGGTGGGGCCCCCGTCGCCGGGACACGCTACGCCCCGGCAGTCCCGGGTCATGACGACCGTGACGATCAGGCCGCCCTCGAGGCGGACGACCACGCGCCGGGCCAGCACCGGCGCACCGCGCAGGAAGAGCTCCACCAGGACCTCGCGCCGTCCGGCCGACACCTCGCCGAATTCGGCGATGCGTCGCGGTCGGCCGAAGTCGTCTCCGGGCGTGGGGCTCTGGACGGGCGCCGCGCGGCCGTCGAGCGAGGTGTGGACGCTGTCGAATTCGAGGCCTGGGGCCAGATCGGTACGGAGGTCGACCGCGAGCTCGCTCCCGTTGCTGCAGGCGGACAGGAGAGAGAGCGCGAGCGCGAGCGCGAAGCGACGTACCGACATGGGACCCACGTTACGTGGGTCCTCGCGCGCCTGTCACCCTCTTTGCCGTTCCTCTTCCCGTCGCTTGCGGCGAAGTTCGAACCCCTCGGAGACCGCCGCGCCGACGACCCCCAGCACCATGAAGCCGAAAACGGCCACGATGAATCCCACCGCCCCGTGGCTCCAACCGGCGAGGCCGAGGGCGAGCATGAGGCCCAAGAAGAGCGCGTCGCGCCCGTGTTTCTTGAGGACCCGCGCAGGGGTCAGCGCTGGCGCGATGCCCACGGAGAGCAGCTCCCGCTCGGACTGGGTCAGGTCGCCGTGCTTGTGGGCCTCGAGCCACTCGGCCCGCTGCTGCTCCGGGGTCCTCTCCGGTGCGGGAGCCCACGGACCGCCGGGAAGCGTCTTGCCGGCGGTTTCCGCCCGAAACAAGAACCCCTCCCACGACAGCGACGGCTCGAGGGTTCGTCGGTCGAGGAATTCCGTGCCGAGCGCGGTGTGTCGGAAGGGAATGGGCACCCCGGCGTTGTCGTACTCGTGCTCGTCCATTCTCTTTCACTTTCCTTCCCGCCCGGCGGGTCGGCCTCGAGGCCGGATCCGGCGCGGCGATGCGCTCGCGCCTGCGCCGGGACGCACGCGTGGGACCTCCGCTCAGGGCAGGACGATGCGGCCGGGCGCGCCCATCGCGCCCGCACCCGTGTGGCACGAGTTGCAGTCCCCCGAGGAGACCGGCATCGCCATGGCCCGCACGCCCGCGGACGAGACGACCCGCGCGGTGATCGGAAACGTGACCGCGCCTTGCGCGAAGAAGTTGCCGGCGGCGTTCGGCATCATCCGGAAGAGCTGCCCGGAGGCGTCCGTGACCTCGACCGAGGCGCCCGACGAGGCCGCGCTGCTGCCGTTGCAGTCGTCGGGTTCGTGGCCGGTCGGGTACACGGTGCCCGCCAGCGTCAGCGGCGGTCGGGGACCCTCGCCCATCGCGGTGTGGCACGTGATGCACGCGTGTCCCGGCCGCATCAGGGGCGACTCGAGGTTGCCGAAATTCCACGTCGCGCCGCTCGTGCACGTCGGCGGCACCGCGAACGGGTCGTTCACCACGCACGAGCCCGCGGGCATCGAGGCCGCGACCCACGCCTCGAACGCGCCGATCGCCGTCGGCTCGACCATGGCCGCGGGCGCGGGCGGCATCGGGGCGGTGGTCGAGCGCATGCGGTCGACGGCCACTGCGGCCATCGAGCGGGTCGGATCGGAGAACGAGGGCCGAGCGAGGTCGGCGGCGCTCACGAGCGCCATCGGCGCGCCCGCGCTCGGGGTCGCGCCGTGGCAGGTCGTGCACTGCGCGGCCAACAGCTCGGCGACCTCGCAGGGAAGGTCCGTGGGGGTCACGGTTCCGCCGCCATCCGAGCCGGTGCCCGGCCCGCCGTCCGACGCCGTCCCGCCCCCGGCATCGCGCCGCGGTCCGGCGGGATCGTCGTCGTCGTCGTCGCTGCAGGCGGCTCCGCCCAGCACGAGGAGCAGCGCCACGAACATCCCCGTCGTCCTGTGTCCGACCATGTGCCGCGTCCTCGGTTCGGGCCGCGCAGGCGTGCGCGGCCGCGTCGAACCGTAGCGCAGATTCCTGCCGGTGCGTCCTGATGCCTGCCGAGGGGGGGGGTCCCGACCCGGGGTCTCCACGGTCGGGATCGCACCGTCGTGCGGCGCTTGCACGGCGTGCCTCGGGGGGTCACTGCGAGGAACCATGCGTCGCGCGCTCGGCATCCTCTTCGTGCTCACCCTCGGCCTCGTGACGGCGCTCGTCGTCCGGATCCGCAGCCAGGAGGCGTCCCACGAGGGACCTCCCGGGGGCTCGGGGATCATCGAGGGCACGAGCGTCGACCACGGCTCCCGGCTGGGCGGTCGCATCGTGCGCGTGGCCGTCGCGGCCGGAGACTCCGTGCGGGTTGGCGACCGGCACGCCGAGACCGACTGCGCCGCGCCGCAGGCGCGCCTCGCGGAGGCCGACGCCCGGCTCCTCGGCGCCGAGGCCCAGCGCGAGACGGCCCGCGCGCAGGTGGAGATCGCCACGCGGGCCAGGAGCCC